>CADBYQ010000027.1:0-3864 GCA_902798865.1 Pseudoselenomonas ruminantium
TGGTGCGCTTCCAAGTACGGATGTGCATCTGACCACGCATGGAGGCGATATTTATATCGGCCATACCGGCGATGATACGCAGCCTGCCTATACCATGAGTGAAACGGCCAATATGTGCAAGCTGATTACTTCACTGAGTGAATTCAATGCAATCAAAAGCGGTTTAAGCGGCAGCTATATGCTGGCAAACGATATTGATGCAGGAAATACGAATCCGCGTATAGTTGGAGTTGGGAGCACAGGCTTTACAGGGAAATTTGACGGGCTGGGTTATGCCGTCAAGAATATAAATATAATTTCTTCTGACGCTGCTGACATGGCTTTGTTCAATACCAATTCTGGCATAATACGAAATGTGACTGTGACAGGCAATGTAGGAGGAAATACATATGCTGCAGGTATTACAGGGCAAAACTCTGGCGTAATTGAATATGTCGTCAATGAAGCTACGGTGAATTGTCATGGCCCCTATTCAGGAGGAATAGCCGGTAGAAATACGGGGATAATTCGCCATGTGGTAAATAAAGGTAACGTTATCGGGTTAGATGGTAATTTGACGAATAATGGCGGGATAGTTGGGATTTCTTCCGGGCAGATAGATGATGCGGAAAATCGTGGTAATCTTACTGGTAATGGTTATTTAGGCGGGATAGTTGGTGGCAACTCTTCGGGGGGACAAGTTACGAATTCCCGAAACTTTGGTAATATCACAAGCGTGGCGTATAAAGCAGGAGGCATTGTAGGACGGAATGCGGGCACGGTGTCAGGGGTATCCAATGCAGGAAATGTCAGTGCAGGGAGTTTTTCCGTCGGTGGTATAGTGGGCCATCAGGATGATGCCGGAACGACCAGTAATGCATTCAATAGTGGGGATGTAACAGGAACCTATAATGTAGGGGGGATAGTCGGTAATAATGATACCAGCGATGGTGTGATTGAAAGTTCCCGTAATACGGGAAATCTCACGGCGGTATCTGATGTTGGCGGTGTTGGCGGCATTGTCGGTGCTAATAAGGGTACAGTAAAGAATATTACCCAGAATGATTCCTTTACGTTGACCGGCAATCTACATATTGGCACAATCGTGGGGAATAATGCTGCCACTGGTAAATTGCAGGATATTACCAACAATGCTGCTTTTACCATCACTTCCGGTACGAATGTCGGTGGGATTGTGGGTATCAATGATGGGACAAGCTTTACCAATGTTACCAATACGGGGAATATTACGGCCACCGGCAGCAGCCATGTGGGCGGCATTATTGGCTATAATCGCAATGGCACTTTGGACGGCACTTCCACAACCATTACCAATAGCGGCACGATTAAGGGATATGCCGAAGTTGGTGGCGTTGTGGGTTATACCGACAAAAATGTAAAGAATGTCACCAATACAGGGGCTGTGAACGGAGAACAGAAAATTGGTGGCGTTGTGGGCGTAAATAATGGTGGCACAATTTCGTATGTCAGCAACAGTGGCGCGGTCGAGGCAAATCTGGGTGATTCCCAAAGCAGAAATGTTGTTGGCGGTGTTGTCGGTCGGCAGGAAAATAGCGGTACAATCAGCAATGCCGTGAATAGCGGCAGTGTAAGGGGTTCCAATGTGGTCGGTGGCATAGTAGGCAACAATGTTTCAGGTGTGGTGGACAGTTCCGGGAATACCAGCACTGCTTCAATCTATGCCGGTGCCGGCCAGGGCGGCGGCATAGCAGGTGTTAACGCTGGTACGATACAGAATATTACGGTGACGGAATCTTTTGCGATTTACAGCAGAGACCATGGCAGTCCTGTGGTGGGGTATAACAATGGTGTTCTGACGAATGTTCACAATACAGCGGATTTTACCATTAGTGGTAATATAAATGCCGGTGGCATAGTGGGACTGAATGAGGGGACAAGCTTTACCAATGTTACCAACAGCGGCAAAATAAATGCTCCCAATGTGGAACGCGTGGGCGGCATTATTGGCTATAACCGCAGTTATAATACATGCGGCATTTTGGACGGCAGTTCTACCACCATCAGCAACACAGGCGAGATTGTGGGCAAGAAGAGTGTAGGCGGGATAGTCGGTGAAAACAGCGGTATCGTAAGGAATATCACGCAGGCCAATAACCTTACCTTGACAAGCACGCAGGGCAATGTTGGTGGTGTGGTCGGCAATAATGTGGTGGTTTCCGGCAAGCCTGGCGGCCTGTTGCAGAACCTTTCCAATACAGGCAATATCACCGTTACGGCCGGCAATAATGTGGGCGGTGTCGTGGGTTCCAATGCGTATATCCTTTCCGATACAGCTGCCAGTCTCAGCAACAGCGGCACCATCACGGCCACCGGCAGTGATAATGTGGGCGGCGTTATCGGCTCCAATAGTGCCGTTCTGAATGGCACTATCGTCAGCATTACCAACACCGGCACGGTAAATGGCAAGAATTATATTGGCGGTCTTGTGGGCCTTAACAGCGGAACGCTGCAGAATTTTGACCTGACTACGGCCCAGACGCTGACCGGTACCAGCTACCTTGGTGGTTTGGTCGGCGGCAACAGCGGTACTGTGACCAAGGTGCGGAATTTTGCCGCCGTAACGGGTACGGGTGCCTATACTGGCGGTCTGGTCGGACAGAACAGCGGCACGTTCAGCATTGCCTATAATGACGGCAATGTGACCGGCGGCAATACCGTGGGTGGTCTGGCCGGTGAAACAGCCAGCGGCGGTTCTTTGCTCAATGCCTATAACAAGGGGACAGTCAGCGGGAGTGCCAATGTGGGTGGCGTCGCCGGGCAGAACAGCGGCACGGTTCAATATACCTATACCCTTACGGGAGACAAGATAATCGGCAATGGGACTGCGGCTTTGGATTCGTTCTATCGGGCGGATGAGGAAACTGGTACGCAGGGCAGGACGCTGACGCAGCTCAAATCAGCGGCCACGTATACCGGCTGGGATTTGGATGCGGAATACACCACCACGAAAACCTGGCGCATTTATGACGGCTATACCACGCCTATGCTGACGGCTTTTCTGACCAATTTGGATTTGAGCACCACCCTCGTGACGGAATCGGATAAGACGATGACTTATAACGGTGCGTTGAATCAGGCTGTCTATAAGGCGGATATTTTGGCCGCAGACCCCGGTTTGAACGGAGACTATCTGAAGGAAGCCGCCTATCGCAATGTGGGCACTTATCAGACCATCTATTCTGACGATAACCGTGGATATAACATCAACCACGGCAAGCTGACTATCAACAAGGCCGCGCTGACGGTCACGGCCAATGCGCTGAACAAGACCTATGACGGCACGACCGAGGGTACAGGAGGTACTTATAGCACGACAGGCTTGATGGGGACGGATACGTTTACCGGAGCAGCTTTGGCCTTCACGGACAAGAATGCTGGTTCAGGCAAGACCCTGAATGTCAGCGGCGGTACCATCAATGATGGCAACGGTGGCAACAACTATACCCTGACCTATGTGGCCAATACCGGCAGTACTATATCGCCAAAAGCACTGACGGTGTCTTTCAGCGATGCGGACAAGACCTACGATGGCTCGAATAATGCCGCATTGGGTACGGAAACGCTTTCGGGCATAGTGACGGGGGATACGGTCAGCCTTGACCATACGGGCATGAGTGCCAACTATGCCTCAAAGAATGCCGGCACGCAGACCGTGACTTATACGGGGCTTGCTCTGACGGGCACGGATGCGGGCAACTATACCATCAATGGCACGGCCACAGGTACAGGAACCATCAACAAGGCTGCGCTGACAGTGTCTTTCAGCGATGCGGACAAGACCTATGATGGCTCGAATAATGCCGCATTGGGTACGGAAACGCTTTCGGGCATAGTGACGGGGGA
>CADBYQ010000027.1:3912-24750 GCA_902798865.1 Pseudoselenomonas ruminantium
GCATAGTGACAGGGGATACGGTCAGCCTTGACCATACGGGCATGAGTGCCAGCTATGCTTCAAAGAATGCCGGCACGCAGACCGTGACTTATACGGGGCTTGCTCTGACGGGCACGGATGCGGGCAACTATACTATTAATGGCACGGCCACAGGTACAGGAACCATCCAGCCTAAGGCGCTGACCTTCACCCCGAGCAGTGCGGTGACGAAAACCAATGATGGCACGACGCAGGTCACGGGAACCGGCACGACTGCCGGTCTGGTAAACGGAGACGATGTTACCACCATTGCTATGGGCACTTTTGTCGATAGGAATGTAGGTACCGACAAAGGCGTGAGCTATAACATCACCCTGACGGGCACGGATGCGGGCAATTACACCATCAACAGCACGGCTGCCGGGACAGGAACCATCAACAAGGCTGCGCTGACGGTTAAGGCCAACGCATTGAACAAGACTTATGATGGCACGACCGAGGGCACGGGCGGTACTTATGAGACGACAGGCCTGTTTGCGCCGGATACCTTTACCGGAGCGGCACTAAATTTCACGGATAAGAATGCCGGTTCAGGCAAGACCCTGAATGTCAGCGGCGGCATCATCAATGACGGCAATGGTGGCAACAACTATACCATAACCTATGTATCCAATAGTGGCAGTACCATAGCGCCGAAGGCTATTACGGTATCCTTCAGTGATGCCGACAAGACTTATGATGGTACGCTGGAAGCTGCTATCGGTGCAGAAACGTTTTCTGGCGTAGTGGCTGGTGATGCAGTCAGCCTTGACCGTTCGGGGATGGGCGCGACTTACGCCGCGAAGAAGGCCGGCACTCAGTCCGTGAATTATACAGGGATTGCCCTGACGGGTACGGATGCAGGCAACTATACCATCAATAGTACCGCCGTTGGGTCAGGTATCATCAATCGCAAGGCCGTCACTTTCGTAGTGGATGAAAAAATCACGAAGGATTACGATGGCACTACTACGGTACATGGAACAGGCACGGCGACGGGCTTTGTCTCCGGAGATGATGCTGCAGTCAATGCGCTGGGAAATACGGCAGACAGCAGTGCGGGGGAAAATAAGCCTGTGAACTATGTCTTCAGTCTGCTGGGGATGGATGCAGATAATTATTTCCTGACCAGCACGACCGGTGGAGGCACAGTGACCATCTCCACGGGAAAAATGGAGGAAGTTTCCACCCTGGCAGCCGCTATTGTGCCGAAGGAGACAATGGTGGGCATTCCTGAAATAGAAACCATGGCACCGCAAAGCAATACAGGCAGTGGAGATACGGTTTCCAAGGATAGCGATAATAAGGAGGAGAAAAAACAGACCGAGGAACAGACCGACAATCAAGTGAACACGCAGGGCAATGAGCCGATACGGCATGAGTTTGGCAATGATGGCAAGCTTAGCTTCACCAATAAAGGCGTGAATCCGCCGACATCCATGAGTGCCGAAGCAGTGGCCCAGCAGCAAAGTCAGGAAACAGCAGGCAGGGAAGAAGATAATCAGTCTATGGATAGCAATAACAACGAAGGAGATTAATATTGGGTATTTCAAAGAAAAGCACTAAACAGAAAAAAGTCACTTATGGTATGGCAGGTCTGCTCACAGCTTCACTGCTGTCGGCATCTTCGCTGACTGCGTGGGCAGCACCCGCTGTGCCCGAACCAGGGGAGAGTATCGAGCGGCCACCGGCAACGGATACCAGCCCCGGGGTGGAGGCCGGTACGGCTCCCGCTGCAGCTGTTCCTGCCGGGACGCACTTCCATCTGAGGATCATCGCGATAAAGCATGAGGGGCTGGTGCTCAATGATGCAGAGCTGCAGGCCATCACAGATACCATTATCGGGAAGGAGATAACTGCGCAGGAACTCAATGCCGTGGTGGATAAAGTCACCGGCTATGTCCGCACTCACGGCTATCCTGCCGCTTTGGCCTACATCCCGGAGCAGATGGCAATGCGCGGCAATCTGCAGCTGAATATCGAGCCGGGCAGATTCGGCAAGATTACCCTGGTCAATGGTGATGTCATGCAGGAACGTGTGGTCAAAGGCTATCTGGCCGGACTGAAACCCGGTGACATCATCCGTACCGGCAGGCTGGAAAATACCCTGCGAAATCTGCGGGATGTGCCGGGCATTGCCATAAGCGCCAACCTGTCACCGGGAACGGAACAGGGCACCTCTGACCTGACGGTCAGCCTTTCCCAGGATGATGTGGATGCCTATGTGCTATATATGGAAAACTATGGCAGCAGGGCAGCAGGCCGTTACCGCTATGGCTTGCAGGCAGAGTGGCGCAATCTGGAAGGTTCGGGGGCCCGGTTAAACGCGGGAATGCTGTTTTCCAACAGTAATCAGCGCGCCTATAATATTGCGCTGGAAACACCTGTAGGTCATAGTGCTACCGTTTTGGGGCTGGGTTTCAGCCATTCCGATTATGAATTGGGCAGCATTTGGAGTCAGTTGGGAGCAAAAGGGCATTCCGATACCATAAGTCTTTATGGCAGAACGCCTTTGGTGAACAGGGGAACCAAGGGACTGAATCTGGTCTACGCCTATAATTACCGCATGTTGGAGGACGAGTTCAACGGGCTGGACACCGGCAGCCGTCATTCGCATAGTTGGGAGATTGGTCTGGATGGCCGTATCCGTACGACCCAAAACCTCCTGCAATACAATGTGATGCTGCATACGGGGAATATGATTCCTAAATCAGATGGCGCTAGCGTACTGGCAGAGGCTGGCGACACCAAAGGTCGCTTTACCAAGGGGACTGCTAACCTCACAGCCGTGCAGAAACTGGGCGGCCCCTTTGATGTAATGTTGAAGCTGTCCGGGCAGAAAGCTTCCAGCAATCTGGATAGCAGCGAACATATCTATCTGGGTGGCGCCAAGGGCGTCCGTGCTTATCCGCAGGGCGAAGCTTCAGGTGACGAAGGAATCTTAGGTAATCTGGAACTACGTTACCATACGCCGGTTCCCGGTTTGGTGATTTCCACCTACTTCGATGCTGGCAGGGTGAAGACCGAGAAATCTCGTGGCGGCAGCACTACACTGAAGGGCTGGGGCATCGGTTTGACCTACAGCAAACCAAACGACTGGTTTGCAAGGTTGGACTACGCAAGACGCATCGGCTTTGCCGACAACCTCTCCCGAGACGCTGAAAGTCGTGGCCGTATTTGGTTCATTGCGGGAAAGGTATTCTAAAATCGAGTTATTCTCTAGAGGAGGCTGCCTGATGACAGCTTCCTTTTCGTTTATCTGCCGAATAGAATATGGAGAGCAGCTTTGATGCTGAACAAAATCCTGACCAATAAAGAAATAGCCCGCCAAGGCTATATAAGCCTGTCGAGCTATTACGATTAAGTATAATGTGTCTTTATTTGGTGCAAAAGCCTGCGCTGGTCAGGCCGTCAATGGTTTTTATTGCCTTGCCGTTTTGGAACTGCAAATCCGATACGAGAATTTTGCGGATATAGTGTTTCTGTTTCTTACCTTTGTCAAAGGTGAAGTAGCTGCTGGCCGAATGGATGACGAGAGGATTTCCTTTCGCATCCTGACCTAAGTACATCATCACATGGCCAGGTTTGAACAGGAGGGCACCAACAGGTGCCTCTTTTACCTTGGCGAAACGCTGGCTTGTGGTGAGACCGTCGAATTTCAGGCTCTGGGGCATAGCCAGTTCCTGCTGGTCGGCGTCGCGTGGAATCTCAATCCCCATGCTGCGGTAGATGTCAGCGGTAAAGGAGGAACAATCCACGCTGTCGTCCATACCGCCCCAGCCATATTCGTCACCGAGGAAGTTCATACTTTGCTTGATGAAGTTATTTTTGGTGCAGGGAAGGAAGCCTTTATGGACGCTGTCATCATCGGTGATTTTTACTGTTGCTTCGCTCAAGACGCCGTTTACCTCTACGGGTACATAGGCCAGCCAGGTGTCATGGGCCTGCAGCTTATTCGAGGCCAGCGGGATAACGCTGCCCATTTGGAATAGAACCGTCCAGGCGCCGCCTACGGAGACGACTTTTTTATTGGCTGTTACGACGAGAAAATCCTTGGGATTTACATAGCGCTGCCAATGCTGGCGGTCGGTGATGGCCAAAGCGCCAAGGCTTACCCAGCCTGTATAATGGCGCGCCTGACAAAAGGCAAAGGCACCATCTTTACTCTTATGGAGGATAATCACGGGCTCTGCCGGGTCGAGTGCTGTAGCCTGCATGGAGTCGTAGTGGAGGCAGGTCACATCATCAAAGTAATTATCGGCTGTGGGCAGAAGGCGCATATTGGTGCGTTCTGTGATTAAAGCATATTGTCCGGTGATATTGCCGGTTAAGCCTTCAAGATTACAGTTAGCCTTTACCTGTTTGAAGTGTTCCGTGGGGACTTGCTTGCCGTTCACATCATAGGCTTCGCCGGGCGTTTCTTCGCCACGGTAATCCTGCTGGGCGGCAAGTATCATTTCTTTTACATCTGCAGCCGATTTGTTGATATTATAGGCTGCTAAATCAACCAGACTGGTGCTTTTTTCCCGCATTGTGCGGTTGATGGTATTGATTTCCTGTTGGGTAAGCAAGACTTTGTCGCCATTGAGGGTGTGTTTTGTCCAATAAGTCGGTGTAGCGCGCTGGTCGGTAATAGCAATTGTATCTGCGGCAAATGTAGGTAGTGGTGAAATGATTATTGTGCACAGTCCAATGCAACAACCGCCCAAAGCAGTTAGAATTTTTTTCTTCATAGCAAGACTTCCCTTCAATTTTTCTAAGATATATATATATTCGCCGTTATGATGTTGTTATCCTACTGTGTTTCACGTGAAACAAAAGGCTGTGAAAATCGAGCCATTATCAATAAAACAGCGGATTTTCACAGCCTCGTGGTTTATGAATATCGGATATTGTTTATTTTGCGCGGGTTACGTTATCGCCGTAAATCGTCTTGAAATCGTCGCGCATGGATACGGGAATCCAGCCGTATTTTTCGCAGGAAGCACGCATCTTGTCTGCTTTCTTCTGATTGCCCAGTTCACGTTCCGTATCATCGCAGAGCAAGGAGAAGGAAGGCAAGTGCCTTGTATTTATTGTTGGTGATGGTGTAGTTGAACATACTGGAATCACCAGAGGAGTTACCAAAGGCGAGTACCGGCTGCTGGCCGATTTCACGGGCAATATTGGAAACCTTGTTCATCTTGACATCTTTAAGGACGAATTCGCCGCGGATTACTTCATCGTTTTTCTCATAGAGATAGTCGAGTCCGTCGGTATTTCCCTGATGGGAGGCCAGATTCCAAACATCGGTGCCGATGATGTTGTCCTTTTCAATCGGCATAATGCCATCGGTCAGAATGCGCAGTGCTTGACGGTCAGAACCGGAGACAATGAAAATCTTGAAATTATTGGCATGGAGATAGGAAACCACTTCAACCATCGGCAGATAGAAGGAATCGCCGCGTTTCAGGTTGTTCATGCCTTCGGCAGGCGTCTGCATGAATTTCTTGACATAGGCTTCATATTCCGGCAAAGTCATACCGGCAAAGACAGAGGCCTGGGATTTAGCTTCTTTGCGTTCCATATCACCGGGAATGCCGGTTTCATAGATGGCTTTTTTTACGACTTTTGCATATTCACGGTCTTCGGCTTTGGGGGTAAAAGTGGGGTCATTGAGTGCGCGTTCGAGATACATCATCCATTCAAAATAGGATGGTGTTGTTTCGCAAATCAATGTGCCGTCCAAATCAAATACAGCAATGCGGTCTTCTATGGGAATGTAATTTTGACTCTTGGGATTGGTAACATCCTTAACATAACTTACAAGGGCCTGATAGGATTTTGCATCCTTGTTCCAATACTGGAAGTTGGTACCTTTTTGGTTTACGGAAATTTGAGCGAGTTCTGCCCGGGTGGCAGCTTCGGAATGTGGCGTGGCTGCCATGAATCCTAAACCTAGAGTTGCGGCAAGGACAGCGGCACAGAGTTTCTTGCTTTTCATAAAATCAATACCTCCCTTATACTTTTTCAGATTAACATACCTATTTATTCGCTGTGGATTAAAAAAATCCTGTTAGTTGATTATAGTTCTTAATTACATTTAATTGTGTATATTTAGGACTTGTGCTATGCTTTTAGCAAGAAATAATGGCGTATCTTTGGAGAAATAAGACAGGAGTGATAATGATGAAAACTATCGGCATTATGGGCGGTATGGGTCCGATGGCTACTGTGGATTTGATGAAAAAAATCATTTTGGCAACTCCGGCGAAAACCGATCAGGAGCATATCCCTATTGTTGTCGATAATGCTCCGCAAATTCCTGACCGGACAAAAGCGATTTTAGGACAGGGGGAATCACCTGTTCCGGCGATGGTAAAGAGTGCCCGGCGCTTGGAAACGGCTGGCGCTGATTTTATCATTATTGCCTGCAATACCGCACATTATTTTTTGCCGGAAGTTGCTCCGCAAATAAAAATTCCCGTGTTATCCATTGTGGAAACTGCTGCCAATGAGATTCGGAAGCGTGGTTACAATAAGGTCGGGCTGTTGGCAACCAGTGGGACAATCCGTACAGGCTTATATCAAAAGACATTGAACGCAAAGGGGATAGAATGCCTGACACCAGGTGCAGAAAAACAACATCTGATTGATGATTTGATTTATGACGGAGTGAAGGCAAGCAATATGGCTTATGATACTGCTCCTGTGCGTCAGCTTTTGGACAGTATGCAGCAGGAAGGAGCAGAGGGTTTTATCTTGGGATGTACAGAAGTGCCTGTGGCAGTAGAAATGTATAATCTCAAAGGAACCTTTATTGATTCCACCGAAGAACTGGCAAAAGCAGCTGTGAAAATGGCAAAAGCATAATGTTGCACGTGAAACAAACGCCCGGTATTTTTGCCGGGCGTTTGTTTATAAATATGGGGGATTATCTTAATTACAACTTTTTAACGGGCAAGAGGTTCAATAAGGGGAATTGCCCCTTTTGCCATGCCTGTGCCGTCATGACCGACACCGGGAACTGTGATGAGCTGCCAGTTGAATTTTAAGTCAAGGCTGGCAGCTTTTTGCTGAGCCTGTTTATAGAAATTACGTCCGCGTTCTAAGCGGTTTTTGCCTTGTGCATCTGCTTCCGGTGTCTTGCGAAGAACTTTGGAGCGAATCGTATCGTTTTCACCCAACAGGATAACTACAGGTTTGGCAAATGCATTTCGGAAATCCTTTTTCGTCAGAGAAAGTCCTTTCAGACCGTAGGAGTAAGAAATATCTTCATTTGGCATAGTATACCAACCGGAGTTGGCTGCAATAATGAGGTCGGCGGCAGTACCTTTATTCAAGAGTACATAACGATGGACGAGCTGGGCTCCGGCAGAGTGAGCGTAAATGATGACGCGGCTTTTATGGGCATTGGCCTGTTTTTTTGTTTCCTTGATGATGTTGTCAATTGCAGGGAAAATCCACTGTTTTTGCGGCAATACATTTCCACCGGTGTCGTCATTGTCGATAACATTGCCAAAGTTATAATAGCGTACGCCGGGGAATTTTTTTTCCGTGAATTCCGGGCAGGCAATGAGGAAATTATGCTTTTCCGCATATTCTTTCCAACCTTGACAATATTCTTCTGCATTGCGTTTTAACCCATGAAAAACAACGACGATAGGACGTCCATCCTGCCAGGCTGCGGGCTTATAGGTGTATACCTTTAGTGCATCAGCATTGACACCTGCTGATTCTGACAGGGAAAACGCACTTAGTCCCGTGGGGATTTGTGGTTTTTGTGCACTGACATAATGAACCGGCAGAATGACGCAGGCTAATAGCAGCAGCCCCATAAATAGAGAATAACCCTTCATGAAATAAAGCACTCCTTTCAAGGAAAAATAAATAATAATATCCGTTATTGTGGTAAGGAAACTTCGTCAGAATGTTTCCTGGCCATAATTTATGCGGATATATTCCCAAAATTTATCAACCAGTGGAGGATGTTTTTCTTCCCGCCGCCGTACCATGGCGATATGTTTGTAGAACGGTTCAGTCAGGGGGAGGGAGACAACATCGGCGTGGTTATTAAAATAGGCAAAACCGCTTTCGGAAATCAGGCTGACGCCTAATCCGGATTGGACGAGGTCAATTCGCTGGCCAGGGCTGTTACAATAGGTAACAATATTGGGGGTAAAACCTGTCTTCAGGCAGGCGGCCATAAAGACATCATAAGAGACATTTTCTGCCGTAGGGAAGATGAAATTTTCGCTTTCCAGTTCCTGCAGGCTTATCTGTTTATTGTTGCTCAACGGATGTGCAGCGGGCAGAATGACCAGAAATGGCTCATGCTGCAAGGACAATAGTTCAAAATCATTAGTGGGAAAGTCATCCGAAACGGCCATAATGGCAATATCGATTTCATGATTACCGAGCATATGGCACAGTTTTTTGCTGAGGCAATTGGTCAGGGAAAATTGCATTTGTGGTGATATTTCGGTATTGAATTTGGAAAGGATATCCGTGAGGGGGAGCTTGCCAAGGCCGGTAATAACGCCAATATGCAAGGTCCCCTGATTATCACGGGCATAATGCTGCATTTGCAGTTCAAGGTGGTTAATATCGGAAAGTATTTTTTTTGCACAGCGATAAAATTCTTCGCCGGCAGGTGTCAGTGTAATGGGATGTGATATGCGGTCAAGGAGTTTGACGCCTAAATCGTCCTCCAGTTTGTTGATTTGTTGCGAAAGAGCTGATTGGGAGACAAAGAGCTGTTTCGCAGCTTTGGTAAAGTGGTGGGATTCTGCCACCGCCATAAAATATTGTATTTGCCGCAAGAGCATGACGTATCACCTTTCTGCATTTTATTGAGTTCGCCATCATTATATACTGTTTTGTCGTATTTTGTCCAATTAGATTGGCTAATAAAATTAGAAGTATTGCGAATTTTACATTTAATCTGCTGGAGATTATGATAAAGGTGTGGCCATGACATTCAATTTTACAAGCTAAAGTTTTACAGGAGGTAGTTGGGTATGGAGCTGGAAAAACAGCGCTATCTGGACGAACTGGCTAAGCTCGTTAATATAGACAGCGTTTCCTCAGAGCCTGAAGGCGCCGGCAAGATTGCTGCTTTTATGAAGGAAAAGTATGAATCGATAGGCTGGTCGGTTGAAGAAGTCCGTTTTTCAGAGAGCATTGCACCCTGTTTGAAAATCGTCAACAAAGAGGCCGAACATTATGATGTATTGCTGTTGGCCCATATGGATACCGTATTTCCTTTGGGAACGGCCGCTAAACGACCTTTTCGGATAGAGGGAAGTCGTGCCTATGGTCCTGGGGTTATTGATTGTAAGGCCGGTATGTTAAGCGGCTATTATGCTCTGGCCAATTTGCAGGCAAGAGGAGCACTGCAGGAGGCTGCCATATGTGTGTTTCTTAACAGTGACCACGAAGGAATAAGTTCCCGTTACTCTGCAGGCTATTCTACAGAGTTGGCAGGAAAGAGCCGTTATGTGCTGGTGCTGGAGGCTGGGCGTGCCAATGGAAATCTGGTTCACAAACGCAAGGGGATTGCCCGTTATCATATTGATATAAAGGGGGTAGCTGCCCATGCCGGTGTGGATTATCAAAAAGGCAGAAATGCCGTGGAGGAATTGGCTCATTGGATTATAGCCCTGCAGGCAGCCACGGATTTTACCAAAGAAACCACGGTAAATGTGGGGAAAGTCTGGGGCGGTACAGGCATAAGTGCAGTGCCGGGAGCCGCCGGTGCTGCTGTGGATGTACGCTATTATGACAAGACAGAAATCGAGCGCGTCGCAGGGGTCATGGATGAACTCCAACGGCATCCTCATGTGGAGGGCACATCAGCTGTTGTAGAGGGCGGGATAACAAGACCACCGATGCTTCCGACAGAAAAAACGATGGCACTTTGCCGCAGTATCGATGAAATCGGACAGGAAATCGGGGTGGAATTTGGTTGGACAGCCAGTGGTGGTGGTTCGGATGGCAGTTTTGCTGCTGCCGGAGGAACACCGACGATTGATGGCCTGGGACCGGTAGGCGGTGGTGCCCACAGCGAAGGCGAGTATCTGGAAATGGATAGTATCATTCCGCGTTACGAATTGCTGTGCCGGATTATACAGCATATTATCTGTCAACGGTAAAAGAGGAGGAGAGTTTATGTTAGCGTTGGCCTTGGCTCTGATAACGACGGTAATCGTGGCCTACATGATTTTACAAAAGAAAAATGCCCAGACCGTGCTTTTTGCCGGCGGCATCTTCTTGATGGCTATGACCATTCTGATTGGTCATCCCCTGTTGGATGGAAAGAAAACAACCGGCATGGTCTGGTTTGATATTTTTAAATTCATCGAAGACACCTTCAGTTCCCGGGCTGCAGGTATTGGTTTGCTGATTATGGCTGTTGGCGGTTTTGCCAAATATATGGAGCATATCGGGGCAAGTCGTGTGCTTGTTCATTTATCCGCAAAACCATTGAGTATGATGAAATCCCCTTATTTGCTTTTAGCGGTTAGCTATGTGGTGGGGCAGCTCCTGAATATCGTTATCCCCAGTGCAGCAGGCTTGTGCGTATTGTTGATGGCCACGCTGTATCCTGTGCTGACCAGTTTAGGGGTCAGCCGCCTGTCGGCTGCGGCAGTCATTGCTACAGCGCCCTGTCTGGATTTAGGTCCGGCATCCGGTACTGCTGTGTTTGCAGCCAAAACTGCCGGATTGGATGTAGCAGATTATTTTGTTGGTGAACAGATTCCCATAGCAGTGGTTACCATTTTTGCGATTGCCATATCGCATTTTCTTGTACAGCGCTGGTTTGATCGGCGGGATGGCGTAGAGGCTAAGCAGATGACGTTTGTGCCTGCTGAAAAGGATGAGTCCCTGCCACCTGCTGTTTATGCGATTTTACCTTTGGTTCCTATAGGTCTTGTGCTTGTTTTTAGCAAGTTGTGTATATCTACCATTAAGATGCCGGTGGTTACGGCGATGATTATCAGCATTTCCTTGGCCATGTTGTTTGAATTAGTCCGGACGCGGGACGTAAAGACCGTTTTTGACAGCATTAAAGTATTCTTTGATGGGATGGGAAAAATTTTCGCTACGGTTATTACGCTTATTGTAGCTGGTGAGACGTTTGCCTTTGGCCTGACGAAAATCGGAGCTGTGGATATGATTATCAGCGGTGCGCAGAGTTCCGGTTTTGGCGCAACCGGAATTACGTTGGTGATGGTTCTTATTGTTACAATAGCTGCTGTTATTATGGGGTCGGGGAATGCGCCGTTTTACTCTTTCGGTGCACTGGTACCGGATATTGCCGCTAAAATGGCTATTTTACCGGCAGCGATGATTACGCCTATGCAGATGGCTTCGAGTATTGCCCGCAGTGCTTCACCAATTACGGCGGCTGTGGTAGCGGTAGCCGGTGTAGCGGATGTCTCTCCGGTTGACGTAGTAAAGAGAACCGCTATTCCGATGCTGGTGGCATTGATTACTTCCTTTGTTATGTCTTTGTTGGTGTGATAAATATTTTAGGATAAAGAGGAGTGCCGGTTATGAAAAAAACAGTTTTATCCGTTTTGTCAGCCTGTCTGGTAATGGGAGCAGCCTCAGGTGTCAGTGCCGCTGCCAATCCCTTTTCCGATGTGCCCGCAGACCATTGGGCTTATGATGCGGTAGCTGCTTTAGTCGCAGATGGCGTTATTGAAGGTTATGGTGATGGCAATTATCGTGGACAACAAAATATAACACGTTATGAAATGGCACAGATGGTGGCTAAGGCCATGGCGAGCAGTAAAGGCAGTGCAGCTGATAAGGCGCTTGTGGATAAGCTGGCAACTGAGTTTTCTGTTGAATTAAATAATTTAGGTGTCCGCGTGGCCAATCTGGAAAGAAATGCAGATGTGGTAAAATGGTCGGGAGAAGCGCGTTATACATACACAAGCCAGCGGACGGAAGGGAAAAACGGAAAAACGACGGATTCTACGTCTGAAGCTTTTTTACTGCGTTTGGAACCGAAAGCCAAGGTCAATAATAATTGGAATGTACATGCCCGTCTGGACACCTCACTTGATGTAAGAGAGGATACTACGGATAATGTTTCCCTGAAACGGCTTTGGGTGCAGGGAAATTATAAGAATTTCAATGTAAAATTAGGACGTATTCCCGATACGACCAATTATGACAAAAATCTGATGTTCTTCACGCAATTTTCCGGTATAGAAGTTAATTTTGGCAAAAATGTGAAGGTACAGGCCCGTGCCGGTCGTATAAATAAAGATAATCTGCGTTATGATGAATCGCTTAAACGTGCTACGGGGCGTAAAGTAAATGAAGATGTTGCCGCTATACAAAGTTTGGCGGTGACTGTTAATCCGGGCAAATTGTCTTTAACGGGTGCCTATTATCACTTTAAGAGCCGCATGTTTAAGGATGCTTTTTACAGCAAAGGGGCCGACGAGGAGCATGCGCATATCTGGGAAGGAGCGGCAACTTATCGCTTTGATAAAAATGTTTCCCTGACCGGTGCTTATATGCAGAATACAGCTGCAGATTACTATAATCGCTCCGGTGTCTTGCATCTTGCCTATAAAGGGGCCAATAAACTACAGCAGGGGTCATGGGGCGCCTATGTTTCGTATCGTCATCAAGGTGGCAACACTTCCATGTATCCATCCTGTGATGGTGCTTTCTATAATACCAAGGGGATAGAAGTTAGCGCACAGTATACCATTTTGCCTAACGTTCAGGCTAAGGCAATCTATTTCCGCGGTAAACAGCTGGAAAATGACCGCAAGGCAGAAAAATTGTTCGGCCGTGTAGAATATTGGTTCTAAGGATATCGTGTTTGTATAAGTGTTGCACGTGAAACAAAGGAGCTGTGATGAAATGCGAAAGCATTTATCACAGCTCCTTTCCACATCTTCTGTGCTGTCAGCTGATTTGCCATTCAACATGGCTGCCGTTATTGTCCTTGCGGACGATAAGCTGGTTGTCGATTTCCTGTTTTAGTTCGGTTACATGGGAGATAATGCCAATCAATTTGTCACCGTTGGACAGGCGTTTGAGTACTTTTATGGCCTGGCTGCGGGAATGGTCATCGAGAGAGCCAAAACCTTCATCGATGAACATGATATCCAAATTGATGGCAGAACTGCTCAGCTGAATCTGGTCGGATAATCCCAAAGCCAAAGACAAGGCTGCCATAAAGGATTCTCCGCCAGACAGCGTCTTGATATCCCGTTCCTGTCCGGTAACGGTAGAGAGGATATTCAGGTCGAGGCCGTGTTCGCCTTTTTTGTTCCTATCCTCAGGCGTCGCAAGACGCAGTTCGTATTGGTCACCGGTCATTTCGCGGAACCGGATGTTGGCGGCATAGAGTATCTTTTCCAGATAATAGCGCTGTACATAGGTTTCAATATCCAGGTTGGCTTCGCCTTTGACAGAGCCGGAAAGTCGTTCACAAAGATTGTTCAGCGCAGCTGCAGCACTGATTTTTGCATCCCGTTGTGCAAGGTTTTTGGTCAGATAGGCGGCTATGGAACTGTTTTGCTGCAACAGGTGCCGCATGGTTTGCAGAGAATGGTCTGCTGTTTTCCATAGGTTGTCGATATCCTGCTGTTGTTGGGTCAGCGGGAGCAAATCCGGGCGTTTTTGGTCACCAATTGTGGCCAACAGGGCTGCTTTTTGTCCTTGCAACGTTTTTAGCTGTTCGTTGTATTTTTGGCAGGCCTGTTGGATGTCTTTGCCTTCTTTCAGGCTATAATTTTCGGTCAGGGATTTCCAGGCTGCCTCCGTAAGATTCCGCGACAGGCAGGCTTTTTTATATTGTTCCTGCAGCTCCGCGACGTCGTTTTGCAGTAAAGGCAGTTTACGAAGACACTCGCTAAGAATCGTTTTTGAGGATTGCAGAACATCTTGGGCTTTTCGGGTCGTATTTTGAGCGTCTGTCAGCACATTATGGGCTTTGTCGCGCATCTGTTCGGCCTGACTGAGCGCAGCTTGTGCGGTCTGGCTATCGGGGTAGGTTTGCTGTTGACGGAGCGTGGCAATACGTCCCTGAATGCTTTGACAGCTGCCGGCTGCAGTTTGTACAGCGGCAGATGCCTGTTCCATAGCTTTTTGCAGGTGATTTAATTCGTCGGTGCTCTTGGCTAATGCGCTTTGAATTTGGTCGAGTTCAGCAGTCTGCGCAGAAAATGTTGTAATATCTGCGGTGATTTTTTTCTGCCATTTCTGCAGTATATTTTCTATAGCGTCTAAGGTGTCGGGAATTTCGATATGGGCAATATCCGTGATGCTTTTCTGTAATTCCTTCAGTTGGCGTGTGAATTGTTCCCGCAGGCTTTCGGCCTTTTCATTGGCCCCTTTGGCATTGCCGGCCGATTGGATTTGCGCATCATTCAATGTATTTTTGCGTTTTTCCAAGGCGTTTAGTTCCCCGCGCTCGATCGCTTTATTATTGTTTTGTGGAACATAGGGATGCGGGTGCTCCAGTGAGCCGCAGACAGGGCAGGGAGCATTGGCCTTTAATTCTTCTGCCAGTATGCCGGCCTGATCGTTCAGGTATTGCTGATGGGCATGATCGTATTCTTCGCGTGCCTGTTTATATGCTGCCTGATCCTGCAGAAATTTTTCCCGGGCCGCACTGGCTTTTTTGTCGGCTTGCTGTAGTTGGGCCTGTAATTGGGTCAGGGAGGTACAGGTTGCTGTCCATTGCCTGAGTGTTTCCTGACGGCTTTCGGTCTTGGCTAAATCTGCTTTTACATGGCCAAGTTCGCTTACGCGCTTTTGCCAAAGGTTCAGTTTTTGCGTATAGTCTGTTTGTTCCTTTTGGGTATTGGCCTGTGTTTTTTGAGCCGCTGTAAATTGTTTTTGGGCTGCCGTCAATTCTTTTTTGGCAGTCTCCAGCTCCAGCATTTGTTTTAGGGCATCATCTACTTTGTTTTTTATAGCGGTGTAAGCGGCAATTGTTTTTTGGGCATCGGCTTGTGCATTTTGTTCATCTGTCTGTGCCTGTTCAACCATTTTGCCCTGCTGGGGCAGCAGTTTTTCTGTTTCCTCTTTTTGCTCTTGGGTTTTCTGGAAATCTTTTTCTTTGTCGCTCAGACGGTCATAAAAGCCTTTTATTTCATAAGCCTGGATTATGCCTTGTGCTAATTGTTCGTTCTTTATTTGTGTTTCCTGTTCGGCAGCAAGGGATTTTTCCTGTTCCAGCAGAAGGTCAAGACTGGTATAAGTCTTGCTTAATTCCTGGGCTTTGGCGATTCTTGCATTGAGTTGGTCACGTTGCCTGGATAGTTCATTCCAGTGGTTTTGTTGATTTTGCACTTCGTTTTGATGTACTTCGATGAGTGCATTCAGTTCCTGAAGCAGGGTTTCCATTTCTGCGATATTGGGCGAAGTCTGACAGAGACGTGCTTTTAGCGATGGCAGTGGATTTTCGGGCGGAAGGGTATCTGGCAGAATCAGAGTCTCGATATGGGACTGGCATTTTTTGAGGATGAGATTTAGTTCGCCCTGCATGGTTTTGTTGCGTGTTTTTATTTCATCAATAAGGCGCTGATATATTTCGGTTTTAAAAAGTTGGCGAAAGATAACCTTTTTATCCTTTGATTCTGTGCGCAGCAGTTTCATAAACTCGCCCTGAGCCAGCATGGCTACCTGCATAAATTGCTCTCTGGTCAGACCGACAATTTCGTTAATCTTTTTTTGGATGTCGCCCAGATATTCTTCATCATTAGGGAGGAGAAGTGTGATTCTTTCACTTATGGGCCGATAGGCGTTTTTGCCGCTTTTATTTTTGTGCAGATGATGAAGCTCACGATGTATCTTATAGATACATTCCTGCCCGTTTTGTATTTCGCTGAAGGTAAAATCGACATAGGGAGGATGGCTGAAATCAGCATATTGACTTTGGATTTCCATACCGTTTTTGGAATTCATCAGGGAACTGTTTTTTCCATAAAGGGCATAGGTTATGGCGTCAAATATGGTGGTCTTTCCTGCTCCGGTATCGCCGGTAATCAGAAATAGTTTTTGATTGGGACGGGTGAAGTCGATGGTGGTTTCTTCGCCATAGGAGCCAAAGGCTTTCATGGTCAATTTTATGGGTTTCATATTGTTCCTCCCTCGCTTTAGTGCTGTTCCTGAACGGTATTGATAAGGTCAGTCAATAGATCCTCTTCTTCCGGAGTAATGGTACCTAAAAATGCCTTACAAAGCTCGAAGGGTGTAAGTGTGTCGGCGGTAGCAATGTTCGCTTGTTCTCTGGGGCGCAGTGGTTGTTCTCTCCGTATATCCAATAGATTGGGGAAGGCTGCTTTCAATCGGTCATGCATATCAAAGACATCCAAATCGTTTTTATCTGTCAGGGTAACGCTGACAAAATCATCGGAAGGGGATGCGGTGACCTCCGCAAGTGTTCCGGTTATCTTCCGCACCGCACGAAGTGGTGTAAGCGGAAGTTTGGTCGTTTTGACGGAACCTTTTTCATTTAATTCGACTTCGATGATGCCTTTTTCCTGTCCGGCTTCGCTGATTGAACAGGCCAAAGGTGTACCGCAGTAGCGGTAGCATTCCCGGCCATTCAGCTGCATGGGGATATGGATATGACCCAGCGCTGCATAATCAAAACGCTCCAGAAGGTCGCCTTTTACGGAATCGATATTGCCGACGGTAATGATTTCGGAATCTGCCCGGGGGATGTCGGCGGCTGTTTTGCCGGTAGAAAGAAAGAATTGGTGGCTTACCAGTACATTGCGGATACTTTGGTCGATGTTTTCCCGTTCAATCAGGGCATGAAGGGCGGCATCATAGGAGAGATTATTGCCGTTTTCGTCTGTTCCGGTGATGTCCTTGATCATGGATGGTTTTACAAAAGGGAGCAGGTAAAAATTTACGGGGCCATATTCATCCTGCAGGGGAACACAGGTGATGTGTTCGTCTTCTTTCATCGGAGGAAGGCCCACCATGTGTACATGATGGTGGGCGAGCAGGGGGCGGAAGATATTGAGGCGTGGAGCACTGTCATGGTTGCCGGATATGAGCATAATTTCTCCATGAGGCAGAGTGGCGCTGAGTTTTGTAATAAAGTTATCAAAAAGGGTAACTGCTTCAGCAGAAGGAATGGCCTTGTCGTAAATATCCCCCGCAATAACGACAGCATCCGGCTGACGGCGGGCAGCTGTTTCCACTATCTGCTGCAGGATGTATTCCTGGTCTTCCCTAAGGTCGTGGTTGATGAGTTTCAGGCCGATATGCAAATCGGAGAGATGAAAAAATTTCATAACTAGGGCCTCCTTAATGATTTATGCTGTATCACTATTATTATACAGCGATTTTTAGACAGAAAAAAGCCAGCCCAAGGGGATTGAGCTGGCTTCTTCGGATGTGATGTTGTGTTATGGAAAGGAAGAGAGAATATACAATATTTATATAATCTCATGTCTTCGATATGTGATATTATGCCACAGAAAATATGGCCTGTAAAATATGGTTTTTTGATAAGCGTATAAGTTTTTCCTATAAAATTAATCTATGTATATACCAAAAGCCCTGAAGATGTCAGGGCTTTTGAAGGGAAACTTATTTAATTACATTCCAGTTATGGTCGCAGGTTGGCGTGATGGTGCCTTTTTCCTGTACATAGCGAATCATGAGACTGCGCATCTGGCCGTCATCACCATATTTGCGCATGGAGTCAAAGACAACCTTGGGCTTTCTGCCATTTGTGTACCCCATAGCTTCAATATAGCCGCTGCCGCCATTCATGCGGTAGTCGTTGATGGCCATGGTGAACGTATCGGTGTCTTTTACATCCTTGCCCTGATACTGCAGTTTGGTGATACGCTGACCGACAGGCTTGGTCAAATCGATGGTGTAATCCACGCCTTGCATCATATCGTAATTGTAGTCCGGGGACTTGCCATAGAAGCTGGCTGCGTGTTCCATGTATTTGCGTAATTCAGCCCCGTTGATTTCGATGCCATAGAGATAGTTCTCATAGATGTAGAGGCCGGACAAATCCTGCAGGGTAATCTTGCCCTTATTGATGTTCTGGCTGGTGTTAAAGGACGCTGCTGCGGATAACTGCGTGCCGGCATAATGGCGCTGTACTTCATTAATCAGATCGACAATAGCGGAGTCCTGATGGTTGGACTCTGCACCAAGGTAGGTGTCAGAAGCCTCGCCGATTACGGTCTGCAGATGTTTCAGGGTCTTTTCATGCCAGGGGGCGACCTGTTTTACAATCTGCGGGTCATCTGCTACACCCTTCATGGAGAGTGCCTGAGTAGATACATTATTTACTTTCCATTTGCCATTTTCCTTGTTGATGGTAAGTACGCTCTTGCCCAGGAATTTGCCGTCTTTGCCGCTTTCAATTACGGGAACGCCGTTGATGACGGATTTCTGGTAGTTAGTGCCATCCGGTCCGATTATGCCGGACTGGTTATCAATGACGACATGGTTATGGGCACAAATGAGCAGTGAAAGTTCCGGGCAGGCTTTGGCGATATCAACTACCTGATTTTCTTCGCCGCCACGGTCATCGCGAGGCACACCGGAGTGCGTGATACCGATGATGATATCCGCGCCTTTGGCCTGCAGTTCTTTGATGCACTGGCGGAATACCGGTACCTGATCGACAAAATGTACCCCTGCATAGTGTGAAGGATCTTCAAACATGGGGATAGCGGGGGTATCGGTGCCGATAATGCCGACCTTTACTTTTTCGCCATCGATATTGACGGTCTTCAAGAGGTAAGGCTGTACGGCTTTCCAGGTTTTGCCGGTCTTATTGTCGATTACGTTGGCAGCAAGGACATTTTTATTTTTGCCAATGGCTTTTTTGAGGAAATCCAAGCCAAAGTTAAATTCATGGTTTCCGAGCTCAATGGCATCATAGCCAATGGTGTTGAAGGCATCAAACATGGGGTGCGTTTTCCACTCGTTGGGATGCTGCACCATATAGGTATCCAGTGGTGTACCCTGAAGAATATCGCCGCCGTCGATGACGAGAATATCGTCATTGGCACCTTTCTGGCTGCGGGCTTCCTTGATGATGGTACTGATTTTAGCCAGGCCGACATCGGCAGGCTTGGAGGTGAAGTAATTCCAGCCGACGATACTGCCGTGAATATCGGAGGTCGAAAATACCGTCAGATTACCGGCAAATGCTGTGCCGGATGTGATAGCAGCTGTTAATACAGCCAACGCAAAGGTCTTGCAAGAACGTTTTCCAAACATAATGATTACCCCTATAATTATTCACATTGATAATAATCACGAATATTTCGATTAAATTATATATAGAATAAGTGAAAATAAGCAAGGACATATGTCCTGATTTGTCGTCGTGTAATGCCTTAAATAAAGGCGTTTCGAAGAATAAATATGTTATAATAGGTATAAAAATAGAAATAAGAGGTGAAACGCGATGACGCTTATACAGATGCGTTATTTCTACGAAGTATGTCAATGGCAGAATATTACCAAGGCGGCAGAACTTCTTCATGTTTCCCAGCCGACCATCAGCGTGGCCATGCAGACTTTGGAAGCGGAGACCGGTTTGAATCTCTTTCATCGAGAAGGCAGAAAGATTATCATTACCAATGAAGGCGGAAAATTACTTGGCAAAGTCAAACACATTTTAGACCAAATTGACCAGCTCGATGATGAAATTCAGGATATGGCGCACAATCGCAACCATATCCGCATGGCTATGCCCCTTCAGTTGGGAACACAGTTTTTACCGCGGATATTAGGCGAGTTCCGCCAGCAGCATCCGGAAATCCGTTTGGACATTATCGAATCCGGCGGCATATCGGCCTTGCATATGGTCGAGGAGGAGAAACTTGATATTGCCTTTACCAACTATGAAGATGGCTTCAGTCAGAAGCTGAACTATGAAAAGCTCTTTGCCTGCGAATGTTGTTTGGTCACTAGTCCCCAAAATCCGTTGGCGGCCAAAAAATCCATCACGATAAAAGATGTTTTGGAAGAACCCTTGGTTTTATTGGACAGCAGCTTCTTTGTCTACCGTATGGTACATGATATGTACGCCAAGTCTGAACAGAAGCCGCAGGTGGTACATTATTCCCCTTATCTGCATACCATCAAAAATCTCGTGCGGACGGGGATTGGTTCAACCTTTTTGACGCGTCAGGCCATCCTGCAGCGCGATGATTTGGTCGTCATTCCGCTAGAACAGCCCTTCTATATTAACTCTGGCATCGTCACCAAGAAGGGGCGTCAGGTCTATGATGATGAACGCCTGCTCATTAAATACCTCAAGGAAATTACCAGCAATTGCACCCCTTGACCACTATGCCGGCACCGACTTTTTTTCTAGCGGTGCCGGCTAAAAAAAGAATTTACTGAAAATACCATAAAGAAACATAAATAAAGCACAAATAAAAAACAATAAAAAGATTGACAAAGCGATTGCGCGATGTTATATTATAAATGTGCTCGAACACAGGGGGCTTAAATCAAAACAAAGAAACGAGGTTAGTACACAATGACAATGGGTTCCTCTAATGCACCGGAGAAGAAAATCTCCAGCGCATTCATTTATTTCTTTGGTTCGTTTGGTGGTATTCTTTTCGGTTACGATATCGGTGTTATGACCGGTGCTTTGCCCTTCCTGCAGAATGACTGGGGGCTGGCCGGCAACGCCAGCATTATCGGCTGGATTACTTCTTCTGTAATGTTCGGCGCCATCTTTGGCGGCGCTTTAGCAGGTCAGCTTTCCGATAAGCTGGGCCGCCGCAAAATGATTCTTTTATCAGCACTTATTTTTGTCGTAGGTTCGATTTTATCCGGTTTGGCACCGCA
>CADBYQ010000028.1 GCA_902798865.1 Pseudoselenomonas ruminantium
CTCCTACAATAGAGCTATGGATTGGAAACGGATAGCTACCGTTCCTATCCACCTCGTTGTTTAAGCTGGTAAAATAGTGAGGTAATGGTTAGACGGATTACTCCTAGGACCTACATGTCCGTTTTTGAGTCTGTTTACCATCCTCTCATTTCCAGCTGTTCGATTGATGCAGGTTGGGCTATCTTTCCAGATACGTCCGTGTCAACCCACAGGAGATTGAATCGGCAATGAGGAGTATGGTAAACCATTGCGATTCTATCTTAAGGAGCGATGCACATGAACGCAGTAGGGATTGATGTCTCGAAAGGCAGAAGCACCATTGCCGTAGTAAAGCCTTTTGGTGAGATAGTAGCCAAACCTTTTGAGGTGCGCCACACAAAAAGCGGTATGAACGACCTCGTAAACTATTTAAATACCTTAGACGGCGAATGCCGCGTTGTCTTGGAGCACACAGGCCGCTACTACGAACCAATGGTTCGCTGGCTTTCTGGTGCCGGCCTGTTTGTTAGTGCTGTGAACCCCAAGTTAATCAAGAACTTCGATAACAACTCCCTGCGCCGCGTCAAAACAGATAAAGCTGATGCAAAGAAGATTGCTCGCTACGCCCTTGACAAATGGCCTGAGCTGCGTCAGTATACAGCTATGGATAAAATACGTACACAGCTCAAACTCATGAACCGTCAGATGAGCTTCTACCAGAAGCAGCAGACGGCCTACAAAAACAATTTAATAGCCTTAGTTGATGAAACCTATCCGGGAGCCAATAAATTCTTCACAAGCCCCAAGCGGCCAGATGGCAGCGAAAAGTGGATAGACTTCATCGAAAAATTTTGGCATGTGGATTGTGTTTGCAATATCAGCCTGTCTTCCTTTACGGACAAGTACCAGAAGTGGTGCAAAAAGCACGGCTATAATTTCCAGCCTGACAAGCCAAAGGAAATACGCGATGCTTCGTTGGAACTGATTGCCATACTACCTAAAGATGATATGACGAAAATGTTTATCCATCAGGCTGTAGGACAGCTAAATGCCATTTCCAAGGCCGTAGAGGAACTTCGTCAGCAAATGGATAGCCTAGCTTCCAAACTGCCGGAATATCCTGTTGTAATGTCCATGTTCGGCGTAGGAACGACTCTTGGCCCACAGCTCATTGCCGAGATTGGCGATGTGCATAAATTCACCAAACGCAGTCAGCTTACAGCCTTTGCAGGTGTAGACCCTGGAGTTAATGAATCTGGTGACTATGCCCAAAAGAGCGTTCACACAAGCAAACACGGTTCTCCATACTTGAGGAGAACGCTATTCCTTATAATGAATGTGCTGATTCAAAATCAACCGGAAGACGACCCGGTATATAGATTCATGGCGAAAAAACGTGATGAGGGTAAGCCCTACTACGTTTACATGACAGCCGGAGCAAATAAATTCCTGCGAATTTACTTTGGTAAAGTCAAGGAATACTTAAGCAGCTTACCTCTGGAATAATAACAATTTCAGAAAATTCTTTACAGGTTGACGCATTGCGGCAGCCTTTTTGTCATGCCACAAAATCACTTCATAGAAATTTACTCCATTACGAAATTTATGCTTGACTTTTTATTTGCAGGCTCACAAAATCACTTCATAGAAATTTACTCCATTACGAAATTTATGCTTGACTTTTTATTTGCAGGCTCAAAAAATCAAGCGATACAAACCATAGATAACCAATCCTAGCCAACAGACAACAAAGAGCGTTGCCGTAAACAGAATGACCGGCATATAGCGCAGCATTTTCCCAGCCTGTGCCTCTGCCTGATAGCGCACATGCGAAGGCAGCATATTCGTAAGCCCCATAACCGCCGCCGGCACAATCACCGCATCATCAATAACCCCCGCCAAGGGAATGGCATCGGGGATAAGGTCAATCGGACTGACCAGATATATAATCGCCGCTATGAGCAGCCCCTTCAAATTCCGGGGTGTATCCCGATGCTTAAGCGCCACCAGCATCACAAGCAAATCATAGCGGAACAGCTTCAAAAACGTAAGAATCCTGCGCATATTAACCCCTCTTTCCGTAATCTATTTTCTAATGTTACCACATTTGCCGAGCAAAAACAAAGCACCCCTTCGCATGAGCAGTACGAAGGGGTGCTTTGCTGTGTATTATATTTTAGGAGAGCTTGCGGAGTCATTCAGAAATAAACTACACAGCATGCTTGCTGAAATCCGCCTATCCTGCGTTGTCGTCAGTCGACATAGCAATTGCTATGCCTCCTTCCTCCGCCTTGGCTATACGAATTTCATCTGCGCCTTCTGCGCATTTTATTTCTTGCTGACTCCTTAACGAAAGCCTGTATATAATATAGCATTATTGAGAATGAAAATCAATAGGTAATTGAGATTTTTTTTCAAAATCTTTTACATGAGCAATGCCTGGATTTTTTTATCCAAAATATCCAGATTATTGCTGGAGATAATAAGTATCTCCGTGCCCCTGTCCACTTCTCCTTTTGCCTTCTGCGTGCAGGCATGGGATACGGCATTGGTATTGATGACGAGAATATCCGTACCGGCAAGTTTATCCCGGTCAAAATTCTTGCTACTGCCAATAATCTTGAACCCAGGATGGCGCTCC
The DNA here is from genome assembly GCA_902798865.1 of Pseudoselenomonas ruminantium. Taxonomy (GTDB): domain Bacteria; phylum Bacillota; class Negativicutes; order Selenomonadales; family Selenomonadaceae; genus Selenomonas_A; species Selenomonas_A ruminantium_L. Next base: position 2,621 of record CADBYQ010000028.1, read on the forward strand.
GCCACTTTTGCCTGCCAGGCATCCGTACCTCCGATGACCGCCACCTTGAGTGGCAGGTCAGCAAAGCAGTCCGCGAGAACTTCCTCGCATTCTTCCTCTGCTTCTTCGGCAATTTCTTCCACCACCTGCGGCTCCAGCGGCTCATGCCGACGCAGACGCTCCCGAATTTCTTTTAAGCTATCCTGCAGGCGAATATTTTCCACCAAAATATCTTCGTACTTTTCCTTATAAGTGTTGCGTTCAGCCTGCACAATGGCCAGCTGATTTTCCAAGTCCAGACATTTACCTTCCAGCTCCGCCAACCGCTTCAATGCACTTTTAGGCGGCTTTGTCTGCGCCATATTCGTCACCTCTCCTCGCGCTTTTACGCCCCTCAACCAAGGTTAATCACTTGACCAATTTTCTTTCCCATGCGCCAGACAAAAGCACTGCCCAAATAGGCGACCACCACGCCAGCCAGCACATCCGTAGGGTAATGCGCGCCCAGATAAAGGCGGGAAAAAGCCATCACAATCGCCAAGGCCATGACCAAAATACGCCCCCAGCCGCGGTACAGGCGCCAAACGATAAAGGCCAGCGCAAAGGCACAGATTGTATGCCCGGAAGGAAAGGAAAACGAACGGGGCAAAGGCCCTAACAACATGAGGTCGGGAATTTGCAAAAAAGGCCGTGGCCGCATGACCATATGCTTTATGCACTCGCCCACACCACCACTAAACAGTATCGCGATGAGCAGCAAAATTCCCTGTCCCCGGCTGCTCCGCCGAAAGGTCAGCAGCATCGCCATAAACAGCCATACGGCGCCAAAACTGCCGATAGCACTGACAAACAACATGACCGGCGTCAGATAATCGTTGCGTATATATTCCTGTATTCCGATAAGTATTGCTTTATCCATCAAAAAACCTCCATTGCCCTAGTATAACATAACCAGACTGGATTCTCCTAATCAAGCCCATATTTTCTTATAACAGAGTGTATATAATAATTGACAATAGTATACCCTCCTGTTATAATAAGTTACAAATTTACAGTTAATAATCATTCTCTCTACCAATAGGAGGAAAGCGATGAGTAAAAAATATTTCCCTTTGTCCACTGACAAATTACACGAAGTCATCCAAAAATTCCCCACCCCCTTCCATATATACGAAGAAAAAGCCATTCGCGAAAACATCCGTGCCTTGCAGGCCGCTTTTAGCTGGGCACCAGCCTTTCACGAGCAGTTCGCCGTCAAAGCACTGCCCAATCCACGCATCGTGCAGATCCTGCATGAGGAAGGTGCCGGCACCGACTGCAGCAGTCTGGCGGAACTCTTGATTTCCGAAGCCGCCGGGCTGAAGGGTGAGGAAATCCTGCTGACGTCCAACGACACCCCCGCCGACGAATTCCAAAAAGCCGTAGAGCTTGGTGCCATCATCAATTTGGACGATATCACCCATCTCGACTATCTGGAAAAGCATGCCGGACTCCCCCAGGTGCTCTGCTTCCGCTACAATCCCGGCGACGAGGTGGAGGGCAACGATATTATCGGTAAGCCCACCGAAGCAAAATACGGCCTGACCCACGAGCAGATGCTTGAAGGCTACCGCCGTGCCAAGGAAAAGGGCGTCAAGCGCTTCGGCCTGCACACGATGGTCGCTTCCAATGAACGCCGTACCGAAGCCTTCCTGCTCACCGCCCGCCTGATGTTTGAACTGGCCATTGAGCTCAAGGAAAAACTGGACATCACGGTTGAATTTGTCAATCTCGGCGGCGGCTTTGGCATTCCCTATCGCCCGGAAGAAGAACCGCTGAATCTGCAGGAAATCGGCGAAGGTATCCATCAGCTTTATAACAAGATGATGGTCCCTCACGGCCTTGATCACGTAGCTATTATGACAGAAAGCGGCCGCGCCATGACCGGCCCTGCCGGATGGCTGGTATCCACGGCCATCCACGAAAAACATACCTACAAGGACTATATCGGTCTGGATTCCTGCATGGCCAACCTCATGCGCCCGGCACTCTATGGCGCTTACCATCATATCACTGTCGCCGGCAAGGAAGATGCCCCGCTTGACCATGTATATGATGTGACCGGCTCCCTCTGCGAGAACAACGACAAGTTCGCCATCGACCGCAAGCTGCCGGAAATCAATATCGGCGATATCGTGATTATCCACGACACAGGCGCCCATGGCAGTGCAATGGGCTTTAACTACAATGACAAGCTCTGGTGCGCAGAACTTTTGCTGCGGGAAGACGGCTCCATCGAACTCATCCGCCGCGCCCAGACCATTGACGATTACTTCGCCACCTTAAAATATCCCGGCTCCCTGCTCTGACCAAAAAGCAGATAAAACAGGCTCCCTGCCCGAAAGAGGCAGGGAGCCTGTTTTATTGCAGTTGTACCATTACACAATTCCGACCGTTCTTTTTCGCCTGATAAAGCGCATCATCCACCCGCTTAAACAGCTTAACCGTCGTATCTGTTTCCGTCTGCCAAAGGGTAATCCCCAGACTGCAGGTTATCTTGTGTCCAGCCATCGGTGTCTTTTCCACCTGCAAGCGGATTTTTTCCGCAAACTCTTTGAGTTCCGGCAAAGTCTGTATGCTGGTCAGCACCATAAATTCCTCGCCGCCCCAACGTATACAGTATGTATCCCGGTCAAGCAGCTGCCGCACGACCATGGCAAAGCCCCGCAGCACCGCGTCCCCGGTATCATGCCCATAATTGTCATTGATTTTTTTGAAAAAATCAATATCCATCATCAGCACCCCGAAAGGCTGCCCCGTCTTGCGCGCTTTGGCCACCGAAGAGGCCAGCAGCGCTTTCAATTTATTGCGGTTCCAACAGCCGGTAAGCGCATCGGTTTCCGATTTGCGCTGAATGAACGCCGCTTTTTTCTCCAACCCTGCTGTATGCTGTAAAAGATGTTCCTCATGCCGCACCTGCTCCCGCAAAATGATAATGACAAAATACAAAAAAGCATATACGCCCAACGGAGTCAAATACATATGCCAGGGCAACAGATGGTAATGTCCTGCTATGCCATCAAAAACACCTAAAACGGTAAATGCGCCTGTCGGCAGCATGACCGCCCGGCACAATACATCTCCCTCATGAGCAGCCTTTATACACCAATAAATTGCCACCCCTTCGCCTATAGGCAGCAGCAAATAGAAAATTCCCATCAACCGGTTCATGGTATGGAACCCCAGCAGTTCGCCTCCCATGGCGATTACAAACAGGCCAATATTCAGCGCCAACACATAATTCATTCGTGCGTAGGGCTTATCCCGTAAAAGATTCGCCAAAATCAGATTAGCCGAAATCGGCAGCATATAAGCCAATATGCTCAGACCATACCACCAAAAAACAGGCCATCCCCAAAACAGGCATTTCACATTAGATGCACAAACCACCCAAAGTTCAAACACCGCCATAAAGAGGATGATATAACCATAAAGCCGTTTCCAGCCTTGATGATTAAAGTAATAATAGAGAAACATGATAAGGATAATGGCCATCCCCACAGGAAATGCCAGCACCAACGGAACATCCGAAAAAAAGAGTCGTGCCATCTGCGCCTGTTCCGTATCCACAGAAAACATACTGAACCAGCCCAAATCCTGCGACGAATTGGCAAACAACTCCAATATCAGCAATTGTTCTCCCTGAAACTCCGGCAACGAAAGCATATATGGCTGCGAGCCTTCATCAAAACGCTGCGCCTGAAAATGCCCCACAGCAAAAAAGAACTCATCTCCCAACCACATGCGCATCGACTGCTTAGCCGTCATCATGAGCAGGACTCTTTTTTGCGGGTCCAAATCCCGTATGGGAATCGCCAGCAGCAACCGTTCCGTTCCCTGCTTGAACACCGGGCGGTTATCCTTATCAAAAACCGGCCAATCCTGAATATTCTGCCAGACAAACTCAGGCACTCTCTGCCCATGCGGCAAAGGCTGGCTAAGCTCATAATATCGCCAGGGACCGCCCAGCTGCGCGGCTTCACCGCCTGCTGCCCAACCCAGGCACAAAGTCAGGCAGAGCAACAGGCTATATATGATTTTTCCCATGCACTCTGCCTCCTCGTTCTACTCCATAACCACCTGATTACGGCCATTGCATTTTGCCGCATACAGGGCATCATCCATCCGCCGGAAAATACCGACCTGACTGTCATTGCCTTCATACCATTTGGCCACACCAGCACTAACCGTAATCTGCTGATTGCGGAAAAATTGATGTATTTCTACCTGATGACGGATTTTTTCAGCCAGAGCACAGGCCTGTTCCTGACTATAGCCCGGACAATAGATAACAAATTCCTCCCCCCCCCAACGGAAAAACTCCTGCGGCTGTTCCAACTGCGAGCGCACCAGCTCACTAAAATGGTACAATACCCGGTCGCCTGCTTCATGCCCATACGTATCATTGATATTCTTGAAATAATCAATATCCAGCATGATAAGCGCAAAAGCCTTCCCCTTAAGGATTTTCTGTCGAATAAACTCTTCAAACGCACCGCGATTGCGGCAGCCTGTCAACTCATCCATCTCAGCCTTGGCCATAGCCGTAGCAATCTCAGCCGTAAGTTCCTCTGCATGTGCCTCCAAATCACGTTCACGGATAACCTGTTCACGCACCATGCAGACCACAAAACTAATGCAGGCATAAATGCCTAACGGCAGCAGATAAACATGCCATTGCCAAAAATGCAGATATAACAGCACACCGTCAGCTATGCCCAATACCCCCATGATAATCATCGGAATCAACGCAAAACGGGCATAGATATTTCCCCGTTTAATCGACTCCCACATATTGCGGAAGACAAACACCTGCAGACAAAGCACCGTTGCATAAAGAATCTGGCGGCACACCACCAATCCATCATAGCCGGCCAGTTCCAGCAATAGCGCAAAAGCTGCCAAAAAGCCATAAGCCTTCACTGCACGTTTTACCGTCAGCTGCAAATCTTCTTCCAGAATTTCTACGATGACGGAATTGGCAATCACCGGCATGATATAACAAAGAAAATTTTCCAAAAAACGCCATACTACCGGCGCATTCCACAGGAACTGTTTGACATTGGACAAGCTGACCGTCCACAACGTCATCAGCAGCATAAGGAGCAGCAATCTGATGTTCAGCCGCCGATGTTCCGGCCGATTAAATAGATACATCAACGTAACCATGCTCAACAACACCGCCACGGGCAAAGCCACGATATACGGAAAATCCACGGCAAAAATGCGTCTTGCCTGCTCCTGCTGCGTATCTACGATAAAATTCTTAAACACGCCCAACTGATGCGGATGGTCAGCATATAGATGAAACAACAGCATCGTTTCATGAGGCACATAAGGAATTTCCACCATATGCCATTTTTTCCCATGCCCTAAAAATTGGGGGCCGAATTCACCATCGGCATAAATCTTGCTGCCGTCCACAAAAACCTCTACCGCCTGCCCGTCTATGGAAAATAGCAGCGTATTTTCCCAAGGCTCCGTAGGCATCATGGAAACTTCCAGCCAGGCTTCGTGATTATTTCCCGGAATAGGCGACTGGAACTTGCCAAAGTCAAAATACTTCCACTTTCCCTGGCTATCTGCCGTGAGATACTGCCAGTCATTGCCGATAACCACGGCCTCACAGCGCAGCCCTGGCCAAAGCACACTAAAAAGGCATAGTACCATTACCACGAATATCCGTTTCATAGTCTATGCCTCCTTCCTTGCTATAGCCAGTTTACTTCATAATAAGTATATTAGGCATACGAATACTTTTTTCCTGCCAACTCAGCAAGGTATTGCATATCTTTATTCCGTTTCATCATCACTATAAAGATTCTTAAACCAGTGCATATTATTCTTAGGTTCCCGGCAAACCCGGTTGCGCCCCGTCCGCTTGGCCATATAGAGCGCTTCATCCACGCGCTTTAACAGCTTTGCCTCCGAATCTTCAGCCCCATGCCAGGAGGCTACGCCCAAGCTGCTCGTAATGTGGATACGCCCGTCATACAAAGGCGTTTCTTCCACTTTGGAACGCAGGCGTTCCGCAATCATCATTGCCTCCTCACCGGTACAATGGCGGAAAAGAATCAGGAATTCCTCACCGCCCCAGCGCACGAATAAATCCTTCCTCTTGATATTCTGACGGATGGTCTGGGCAAACCCGGCCAGCACCACATCACCGACCTCATGCCCGTAATTATCATTAATCCGTTTAAAGAAATCAATGTCCATCATGACGAGGGAAAAAGGTTCTTCCTCATTTTTATGCTGCAGAATTTCCGTTGCCAGCACCACTTCCAATTTATTGCGGTTATAGCATTTCGTGAGATTATCCGTTGTCGCCTTTTCGATGGCCTGCGTAACTTCCTGCTTGAGGCCTTTCTCCCGTGTCATCAGCATGCGCTCCCGCTTTATCTGATTGCGTACGATAAAGGCTGCGAAAACGCACAGGGACAAGGTCGTATAAGGAAGTATATACCCTTCCATCACATACCAGTGGCGATACATCGAAAGGCCGTCAATCGTCCCTGCCCCGGCCATAAACACCAAAGGCACAGACACTGCTTTGGCATACATATTGCCATAATGTACAGAACGAACAATCGCATACAACGCCACCAGTTCCAACAAAGGCAGCAGGATATAGAACAGCACCAGCCCCCGGCTCATGCCATTAAAGCCCATAAATTCTGCCGCCAATACACCAACCAGCAGCAGCGCATAAGCCAGTACCGTCCAGCGCATGAGCCACTTGCCTTTGCGGTCCACCACCTGAAAAATGACGATATTAGCCAAAAGCGGTAAAAGATATTCCGATAATTGCATAAAGAACCGCCAAAAAAGCGGGGCATCAAACAGGTACTGCCTGGAATTAGTCGCACAGACCATCCAAACCAAAAAGGCCGTCATAAAGGCTATAAAGGATTTATAAAGTCGTTTCGGCGCCGCAGGACTGCCGGCATAAATCAGCATCAATACCAGCAAAAACGCCGCCAAAGGAATATTCATCAGATAAGGAATGTCCTGCCGGAAAATGCGCAGCACCTGATCCACATCACTGTCTAACCATATCTTGCCAAAATAGCCCAGATTATGATCCGAGGGAGAATAGGCATGAATCCGCAAATCCTGGCCTGCACTCCCTTCTGGAAGATTGACAATATGCCAACGCTGTCCATAGGCCATAAATGCAGGCCGCAGCTCGCCATACCGATAAATACATTCATCGCCAACCCATACCTCAAAGGCCTGATCCCGGCTTTGCATCAACAGGGAGGCATCCTTTGGCAGCATATCCGGCAGAGTCGTCTTCAGCCAGACCTTGTCATCGTGACTATCCAAAGGAGGCGTATACGGAAAATCAAACGGCTGCCACTCCGTACCCGCTTCGGCCTGCCAATACCATTGTCCCTCTAGTTCCGCAGCCATTCCCGAAACTGGCAGCAGCCATAAGGCCATGAAGAAAAAGAGGGCGAATATGTTCCGCAAAGCAACAGCCGTATACCATTCTGCCGACTTAGCTTGCAAGCATATCCCCCCTCTTCGTCAAAAAGCTCCACCGGAACACCGATAGAGCTTTATTTTTCTTTTATATGGATTTAAGCCAGTACGCGGGCAAGTCTCACCAATTCCGGATTCAACGTTTTGGTGTTGTTTACTGCGTCAAAGAGATTTACGCCAACAACTTTGCCTTCATTGAAGCCGAAGACCACATTAGTAGCGCCGGAGATAATGGCAAGAGCTGCCTTTTCACCCAGCATGGATGCCTTGATACGGTCTTCAATGGTCGGCGAACCGCCGCGCTGAATATGACCGAGTACAGATACACGGGTATCAATGCCCGTCTTGTCCTCTACTACTTTGCCCAAACCTACAGCAGAACCTGCACCTTCAGCGACTACGATGATGCTGTAACGCTTGCCGGCATCATACATAGCCTTGAGTTCATGGCAGATTTCATCGAGGTCATATTTCACTTCCGGTACGAGCACGTATTCTGCACCGCCGGCGATACCAGCCATCATCGCGAGCCAGCCGGAGTTGCGGCCCATAACTTCTACGAGCATGATGCGGCGATGGGCAGAAGCCGTATCGCGCAGCTTGTTGATGGCGTCCACAATGGTGTTGGCAGCCGTATCACAGCCGATAGTGTAATCCATGCCCCATACATCATTATCAATCGTACCCGGCAGGCCTACGATAGGCATACCCGTTTCCTTGGACAGGAGAGAGCCGCCGGTAAGCGATCCGTCACCACCGATGATGACCAGGCCCTCAATGCCCCGCTTCACCATATTGTCAAAGCCCTTCTTACGACCTTCGGGCGTCTTGAACTCCATGCTGCGGGCCGTCCCCAGGAACGTACCGCCGCGCTGAATCATATCCGCTACGCTGCGGCTGGTGAGTTCTACGATATTGTCGTCAATCATGCCAGCGTAACCATCGTAGATACCATAGACCTTTACCCCTTCATGCAGGGCAGTGCGGACTACAGCGCGGGCAGCCGCATTCATTCCGGGGCTGTCGCCGCCAGAGGTCATTACGGCAATTGCTTTTTTAATCATGCAAACATCTCTCCTATATAAAAATCCATAACTAACACTATCAATCCATAGCATACCTATCTATTATTTTACGCAAGCAGCCTGTAAATGTAAAGTATTTACGCGCAATTTGTTCGGAAAATATTAAAGCCTTCCCCAAGCGGGGAAGGCTTCGTATTTCAGGAAATTATTTCACACTCATGATGCCCAGAGCATAGCAAACGATACCGAGAGCAAAGAGGCCGAAGATAATCCAGATTGCGTTGACCTTGCGGCGCAGCAGAGCCATGCAGGCAAAGGTCATGAGCAGAGGTACAAGGCCCGGCATAAGCTGGTCGAGGATACCCTGAACCGTCGTTACCACATGTTCGCCCTTAGCGTTGGTAATTTCCGAAACCACCACAGGGATGTTGACCGAAGTCCATTTGTTAACGAGCGCACCCATGACGAACAGACCGAGGATGGAAGCACCTTCCGTAATTTTCTGGAGCTTGTTGCCAGCGATGTCCTGTACGATGTCCGTACCTTTTGCATAGCCGTACTTAATGCCGTACCAACGAACACCAATACGGATGAGGTTGAAGAGAACAAAGAACAGGATAGGACCGATGATGCTGCCGGTCAGCGCGAAGGAAGCACCGAGAGCAGCGGTGATCGGACGAAGCGTACCCCAGAAAATCGGGTCGCCGACGCCAGCCAGAGGGCCCATCATACCAACTTTGATACCGTTGATAACACCGTCGGGAATGTCTGCACCATTAGCCTTCTTTTCCTCGAGAGCGGCCGTGATACCGATAATCGGAGCAGTTACGAACGGCTGCGTGTTATAGAATTCCAAGTGACGTTTAATTGCCTTTTTGAGTTCTTCACCTTCATAAAGACGGCGCAGAATGGGAACCATGCCGAAGCAGTAGCCCAGGCCCTGCATACGTTCCATGTTCCAGGAAGCCTGCAGGAAATTAGAACGGACGAAAGTCCAGAAAAAGTCGCTAGAAGTAATCTTCTTTTCCATTATATTATCCTCCTCTAGTTGCTGATTAACACGAGATTAGTCCAGTTCGTCATCAAGATCGCTGGAGCTTGCAGCGGCAGCAGCCGGAGCAGCAGCAACTTCCTGATATTTCGGGTTAAGCTGGATGTAAACTACAGCGCAAACGAGGCCGATAACGCCCAGAGCAACCAGGTTGAAGTTCGTGAAAGCAGCTACAACGAAACCGAGGAAGAAGAACGGCATAAGGTACTGTGCGCCCATCATGTTGATAACCATTGCATAACCAACAACTACGATGAAACCGCCGGCAACCTGCAAACCACCGGAAATAACAGGCGGAATAGCATTGAGCATATCCTGTACAGCGCCCGTACCAACCGTCATGGCAACAAGCAGTGCGGGGATACCAACACGCAGACCCTGCAGAATGAGTGCGCCATAGTTACAGAGGTCGATACCAAAGAGGTTGCCTTCTTCAGCATAATCATCCGCTTTGTGCTGGAATACTACGGAAATCGTCTTACAAATGATAGCCAGAACCTGACCAGCAGCAGCCAGCGGCATTGCGATAGCAATACCCGTTGCCACATCCTGATGGCTGGCAACAACGAGAATCGTGGAAATTACGGAAGCAAGAGCAGCATCCGGTGCGATAGCTGCACCGATGTTCATCCAGCCCAAAGCCATCATTTCCAAAGTACCGCCAATGATAATACCAGTGGTCATATCGCCTAAGATAAGTCCAGTAACGGTGCACGCAATCAGGGGACGATGAGTCTGAAATTCATCGAGGCAGGAGCCCATACCCGCAATCGTGGCAAAGATAAAGATTAGCAAAACTTGCATAGTGCCCATTATATATTCCCTCCATTATGAAAATCCTGCGTTGGCGGGCTGTCATACACCCCAACCCGCCGTCGCAAAAATACGGCCAATTATTTGAGGACATCCATCAGCATAACTTTCTTATCCGTATCAACTTTGCGGATTTCCAGTTCAATGCCTTTTTCATTCAGTTTCTTGAAGGATTCGATATCCTGGTCGTCTACGGAAACAGCACCGGTAATCTGATGCTTGCCTTCATGGAAGCTCATGCCGCCGATGTTGACGCTCTTGATATCCACGCCATGTTCTACCATGTAGAGCACGCTGGTCGGATTCGTGAACAGGAGCAGGCATTTTTCGTTTTCGTATTTCGGGTTGTTGTATACGCGAACAGCCTTTTCGAGGTCAACAACGTGGGATTTGATACCGGCCGGAGCAACCTGCTTCAGGAGCGTTGCGCGGATGGTGTCTTTTGCCACATCATCATCGCAGACGATGATGCGGGTGCAGCCCGTAACCTTGGACCAAACAGTAGCTACCTGACCATGGATAAGACGGTCATCAATTCTTGCAAGTACGATATTCATTATAAATCCTCCTCATCATCATCGGCAATCTGGCTGGCATGGAATGTCTGCAAACCGCTGCGGCCTGCTTCTACGGCACGTTCCATCAGTGCTTTGATATCCGAACCATCATCAGCGAGCTGAGCGCTGCACATCTCGATGAGCATCGGCAGGTTTACGCCAGTAACAATGCCATAGTTTTCATTGCTGATAACCAGACGGCAAGCTGCGTTGTAGGGGCTGCCACCAAACAGGTCATTCAAGAACAGCACGCCATCCTTACAATCAAGACCTTTGATGACTTCTTCATACTTAGCCACCACATCATCCGGGCCTTCACCAGGAACCAGTGTAACCGCAGCTACATTTTTCTGCTCACCGCAGATCATTTCGCAGGAACGAACCAGTTCTTCAGCGAAGATACCGTGCGTACCAACAACAATACCAAACATTCTCTCTACCTCCTAAAAAATTTCCCCAAAATTAACATTTATGGTTGAATTTGAACGTTTTTGGCTTTTTTTGCCTTACGCCCCTATATAATGCAAGTCGCGTGCCAACTTTGTGTATCAAAAACGAAACTTTATCTTTTCGTTTGTTTTACCCGTGTTTTTCACTTATTTTTCATAAAACTTTTTAATTTATGATACTATAAGTATTATTTTGATACACTTTAATACACTTTCCGATACTCTTTTATATAAAATGACCTCCATCACGATAAAAAAAATACACTATGACAAATGTCATTGTCATAGTGTATGAACTGTATCACAGCATATTCGCCATAAAATAATATTCATCTTCGTCAAAACGTAATTTTAAGGTTTCGTCAAAGATTTGTGCGGCCTTTTGCAAAGCCATCAGTTTCTTTTTATCGACCAGCGACTTATCTTCCTTGTAGACGAGCGGACTGCGGGTTACCACCCGCTCCAGGGCACAGCCACAATGCACCAACAGCCGCACCCGCAATGGATTGGAAAGCTTTAACTGCAAATCCTTTTCCAGCGACTTATCAAATTCCAGTAGTACACTCATGATCTTGGCGGGATTTAAATAGGTAAGAAAACGCTGCAAAGACTCCTCGCAAAGGCGCTGAACAACCATATTGCCCTTGCCGTCTCCCTGCGGGATTCGCGCTTCCAGAGCAGATTCGCTGTTAAAGACCAATTCCGTCAGCAGCCGCTCCCCTTCCCCATCGATGAGTTGTTCCAAGGGAATAAACGGTACATTCATGGCCGGCTTTTTCATGCCTACCGCTGCTACTATGCGGTATTCCCTGGCAATTTCTGCCAGGCGGTCATCCAGGTGCAGCACGCCTACAGGAATGACTTCAATTATCCTTCCGGCATGGCGCAATACGTCCTCAACCAATGCTTTGATCTTCATGGCAGCACCGTGCCCGGATGAACATATTGTCACAATCGCTTCCTGTGTATTAACAGGTCCTTCATGTGTATCAACCGCCTCATAGCCTTTGAAGTTCAGCAACGATTCATAGATACTCTCCAAATCCATCCCGGCAATATCCACCTTGCGCATGGCTTCTAGTATCAATGGCGTCGATACCATATCCAGGGTGCGCACAGGAATTTTCAACTGCTCAGCCAGAAGCGCCCCAATATTGCATAACGAGCCCATATCCGCCAAGATAAGAACGCCCTTTTGGCACTCCATCCCCTTGAGCATGGCCGCCGTTTGCTCCAACACTTCCTGCGGATTGACCTCCAACGGCATGTCAATGGCAATGATATTGGTATCCGTAGAGCTGAACAGCCTTTTCGCCACCTCCACCATGGAACTGGCCGTGTTCTTGCCATGCGTCGCCACCAGAATGATGATTTTTTCTTCCAGTTCATCATCCTCAGCCGACTCCAGCAGCAGGGCAATATACTCAATTTCCGCCCGCGGCACCGTCACATGGTAGTGCTGTTCAATCAGCACGCCGATTTCCTCTGCCATGCGCATATAGTCAGAATCCTGGGGAATAGCCCCCTCGATTTCCGTATAAGGAATGGCTTCATGCGCCTTGACGCGTTTCAGGAATGCCGACAGGTGCAGGCTAAACGCATAGAGGAATCGGTCACGATAGCTGCGATTTAATCGTTTCTGCACATAAAGGGAAATCTGCTCGGAAAAATCCACCAAAGCTTCATCGACGATTTTCAAGAGTCGTTCCCGCGTGGTCATATTGACCGAATGCTTCTTATTATATAGGTCTTTGACATAAACATTTACGTCTGTGGCCACAATCTGTTTAATCAGGTCATCACTGATACCTTCGCCTTTCAGCAAAGCCACCTTATTTTCGACCACCTGATAGAGATTAAAGCCCTCGCGGCTGCCCTCATCATCAAGCTTGAACTTTCCTCCCGGAGGAGATACCAGCAAAGGTTCGCTGACATATTGGGTAAGCTCGGCAAGTGCCTGCCGGTTGGCCGACAAGGTCAACAGGCCGTCCCGTACGCCAGGCGGCAACATCCGAAAATCCGCCTCAATAAAGCTGGGATTATCGATGCCATTCAAAAACGCCTGTGCGCAGAGCAATTTGATGTTGGATTTCAACTGCCCCACGTTGCCGCTGCCAATGCTGCCAATCAAGGCTTTCACCGCTTCCACGCTGATGCGCACCGGCTTTTTCACCCGCTGGGCTTCTTCCATAAACAATAGTTTCAAGATGTCCAGCTTTTCCTCCAAGGTACGCTCTGAGAGCGGCTTGATGGTGATGATGTTCGGAATACGCCGTACAAAGGTCTTGGTCAAAGCCGAGTTGGGGTCTTCCGTCGTTGCACCGATAATCAGCACTTTCGCCTTACGGCTGCGGGTAGTTTCGCCCAAGCGGTTAAACGTCCCCGTATCCATAAAGTAGAAAATCATTTCCTGCCCTTCTGGCGGCAGGCGGTGAATTTCATCGAGGAACAGTACGCCGCCGTCGGCTTCTTCCACCAGGCCAGCCTTGGCCGTGTCCGCCCCCGTAAAAGCGCCTTTAATATGGCCAAACACATGGGAAATCAAGAGCTGCGGATTGTTGTAGTAATCCGCACAGTTAAACGTGATAAACGGCGCATCTTCAGCAAAACGGTGCATGGCCTTGCCATAGGCAAACATCATATGGGCAAAGAGCGTCTTACCGACACCGGTCTGCCCGACTATCAAGGTATGCAGCCCATCTGGCGGATACAAAATCGCCGCTTTGCCCTGTTCCACCTGCCGTTTCAGGCTCTTATCCGCGCCAATCAGGCGGGCAAAGGGATTAGCCTCTTCCTCCGCATTGCGGACAAACAGACGCTTACACTCCTCCACATCGCGGAATTGCAGTGGCCCCTGCCCCAATTCTGTCTCCAACAGCTCGGCCAGCGTTTCCCGGTCAAAATACCGCACCGGCCGCCCGGTAAATTTTACAATCTTGTCCTGCCGATGCAGTTCGTTTAGTTCCTTGGACACATTATTGCGCAGGATATCCAGCTCATCGGCGATTTCCTGCGCATCAAAACCAATCTGACCGGATAATTTCTGCCCCTTGAACGTCCCTGAACGTTCCTTTATATAGAGATAAATCCGCTCACTTCGTTTCATCTGTATCACACCCCTTCGATACTCTTTTTAAATCATATAACAGAGTATCAAATAAGGCAAGCTGTGATTACTGGAGCAAACCATTATTTTGGGCAATCGTCCCTAAATACCGGCAGCTGGGCTTTACTCTGCGGTGCATGGTCGCTCTGTCCACGGCAATCAGACCGAAATGCTTGTCAAAGCCCATGG
>CADBYQ010000029.1 GCA_902798865.1 Pseudoselenomonas ruminantium
GATGCCGATGTCGATGGTGCGCATATCCGTACGCTGCTCCTCACCTTCCTCTATCGCTATATGAAACCGCTGATTGAGCATGGTCATGTGTTTATTGCCCAGCCGCCGCTCTATCAGATTCGCAAGGGCAAGAAGCATTGGTATACCTATAGTGATGACGAACTGGCCAAGAAACTCGACGAAGTTGGCCGTGACGGTGTCACGGTACAGCGCTACAAAGGTCTGGGCGAAATGAACCCGGAACAGCTTTGGGAAACGACCATGGACCCTGCCGGCCGTACCATGCTGCGCGTGGAAATGGCTGACGCTGAAGCCGCTGACGAGCTCTTTACGATTCTCATGGGCGATAAGGTTGAGCCGCGCCGCCAGTTCATCGAAGAAAATGCCAAACTGGTACGCAATCTCGATATTTAAGCAAATTTTAATTTGACTTTCTAATTTTTTATGCTATAGTAATAGCATAAATCCCATACAAGGGGAGTAGCTGAACGGTCAGATATCGTCAATACGGTGCATCGCACCCGGTATGGCCGGCTATAATTTAGTAAGCAAGACCTTGTCTTACAGGTGGCCTGCGGGCGGCGTGTAGGGCGAGGTCTTTTTGGTATTTATTTTTGTTGGAAAAAGGAGTTTGAGCAGTTATGATGGAATCTTTATTTGCAGGGATGTTCAGCCCTGAATGGTTTGCGGCATTATCGGGGATTCTGCTTTTGGATATTCTGCTTTCCGGTGATAATGCGATTTTGATTGCGCTGGCCTGCAAGAATCTGCCGGAGCATAACAAGAAAAAAGCCATCTTTATCGGTGGCTTCGGTGCGGTGATTATCCGTATCGTATGTACCCTCTTTGCCACCAGCGTGCTCGCGGCACCTTATATCGAATTTATCGGCGGAGCGGCACTTCTCTACATTGCCGTGAAATTGTTGACCGACCATAAGGAAAATAACGAGGAAGGTGAAGCACCGGCAAGCTTTGGTGCGGCTGTGCGCACGATTCTGATTGCCGATTTCATCATGAGTATCGACAATATCCTGTCGTTGGCTGGTGTGGCCAATACGGTGCCGGAAGGCAAATGGAGCCTGATTATCTGCGGTCTGTTGATTTCCATTCCCATCGTATTGTTTGGGGCACAGCTTTTCCTCAAGCTCATGCAGAAGGTTCCTGCCCTTATCTATGGTGGTGCGGCCATCCTGGGCTGGACGGCGGCAGAACTGATGACGGCAGATAAAGGTCTGGGTATGTATTTTGAACCCTATGCTTTGGCAATGAAAGTTGGTTTTGTCGCAATTGTTTTGGGTATCGGTTATTATTTGAACAGACGCTATGCGAAAGAAGTAAAGTTGGGAGTGACGGATAATGAATAATTTGAAGACCTTAATGCTGATGGTGCTGTTGGGTGCCATTATGATTTTCTTCGGCGGTCTTGTGGGCGGCAAGGGCGGCATGATGATTATGCTCATGATTTCCCTGGGCATGAATGTCTTTTCCTACTGGTTCAGCGATTCTATGGTGCTCAAGATGTACAATGCCCGCGAAGTCAGCCGGGATGAAGCACCGCAGCTCTATGGGCTGGTGGAGAATCTGGCCGCTAATGCCGAGCTGCCCATGCCGCGCGTTTACATCATCAACGAGGATACGCCAAATGCCTTTGCGACCGGCCGTAATCCGTCCCATGCGGCGGTAGCGGTAACGACGGGGATTATGCGGGCCTTGGACTATAACGAGTTGTCCGGCGTATTGGGACATGAACTGGCCCATGTGAAGAACCGCGATATCCTGACGGGGACGATTGCGGCCATGATGGCTACGGTAATCACCTATATGGCACAGTTCTTTGCCTTCTTCGGCGGCCGCAGTGATGATGACGAAGGTGGCAATCCGATTGCAGCTCTCGTCATGGCCCTTTTAGCGCCTTTTGCGGCCAGCCTTATCCAGATGGCGATTTCCCGCTCCCGTGAGTATGAAGCCGACCATGATGGTGCCGTGATTTGTGGCAATGCCAACTATCTGGCAGATGCCCTCGAAAAAATCGAGTATTATGCCTTGAATGGCCGTCAGATGAGCGATGCTACACCGGCTACGGCCCATATGTTCATCATTAACCCGTTCAGCGGGATTGGCTCGACCATGAGCAAGCTCTTCAGCACCCATCCGCAGACCAGTGAGCGCATTGCCCGCCTGCGTGCACAGGCTGCCGGGAGATAATGCAGTTTGTAACTTAAAAAGCCCGGAACACCTGTTTCCGTAGCGTTTGACAAGCTTGTCTAAGCGTAGAAAATAGGTGTTCCGGGCTTTTTGCTGTTTGTTATTTTGTCAGTCGATTAAATTCTTCCTGCGGAATCAGCGTGGTCAGCCCCATGATGGACAAGAGCTGTATAAGCGCAGTTTCTTTTTCACAGGTATTGCGGATGATGTGATTACAGATTTTCCATAAATCAAATTCCTTGTTGTTTTCCGCATACTGCAGATGGATTTTGATTTCCTCATTGTTGCAGCCCAGGCGCAGGAGACGGTCTACGAGGGTCACATAGTCCACCATCAGATAGATGGTTTCCAGCTTTTTCTTAATCAGCTTGCTCATGGGCTTCAAGGCTTCGATTTCCAAAATCATTACGCTGATGGTATGGTCGCGCAGGGCATTTAAGATATCGTCTTTACGATAGCCATAGGATTCTCCCTTATGTGAAAATTCAATGACGAAATCCAGCTTGTTGAATTCTTCGCGCGAAACAGTCTTGAAGAAGTGCTCACGGGAAACATGATAACGTGTGCGCTTTTCTGTGCTGAAATCATGGGTGGTGTAAGCTGGGATGAAGTGAATTCCCATATCCAGCAGTTGGGCAGCCATTGTAGCTTTGCCGGAGGCTTGTGCACCCATCAGTGCGTAAATTTTGTTTTCCATGTCACACATCCTTATA
The DNA here is from genome assembly GCA_902798865.1 of Pseudoselenomonas ruminantium. GTDB lineage: Bacteria > Bacillota > Negativicutes > Selenomonadales > Selenomonadaceae > Selenomonas_A > Selenomonas_A ruminantium_L. Next base: position 2,919 of record CADBYQ010000029.1, read on the forward strand.
TCTAAAATGGGCAATACAAAAGCGGGAACTACCGAACGTTCCCGCTTTTGCCGCCTCTATACCTTCTGCCTACAACAACATACTAGATGTCGTTGTTCTCCCTCTTTTATAATACAACACTTGCCATTCGATTTCAATAGAAAAAATGCATTTTCTGTAATTTTATGGAAAATGCAGGGGAAAAAAGGGATTAACAGACGAATGGCGAATACTATAAAGTAGCATACAGCTATACAATTTGGCAGAATTTTGAGCATTCTATGGGGGAGGAATTGCCATGTATTTTTATTGTGAAAAATGTAAGAAACCGTATCCGCTGAACACGCATTCCTATATTTGTGAGTGCGGCGGTATGTTTCGTTTGCATAAAGACCCGATGGATGAAGTACATCAGGAGATTACGTTAGGGGAAGTCGAAACGCCGTTGCTGCCGCTGAAGGTAGGCAAGCTGGATGTATTGTTGAAATTGGAGAATCTGCAGCCTACGGGTTCCTTTAAGGATAGAGGTGCACATACGCTGATCAATGAGATTCATCATCTGGGCATCAAGAAAATTGCCTTGGATTCTGCGGGCAATGCCGGTGCCTCGATGGCCGCTTATGCTGCAGCAGCAGGGATTGAATGTACGGTTTATGTGCCGGATGATATTTCCCCGGAAATGTCCAAGCAGATTGAAGCCTATGGCGCAAAAATCATCAAAGTTCCCAATGGACGCATGAGCACCTGTGCTGCCGTCAAGAAGGATTTGGGCGACGCTTACTATGCTTCCCATGTATATAATCCGCTGTTCTTTGAGGGGATGCGCCCCATGGCCAAGGAAATCTACAAGCAGCTAGGCAACAAGATTCCGGAATATATTTTCATGCCTGTTGGCAACGGTACCATGATGATTGGCCTGTATTTGGGCTTTATGGAACTGGGCCGCCTGCCCCATTTCGTAGCTGTACAGAGTTCCAAGTGTGCACCGCTTTATGAGGCCTTTAAGGTCGTAGAGGAGCAGCCGAAAAAGACGACGATTGCTCATGCTATCCGCATTGAACGTCCGAAACGCCTTACTACGATGTTGGAGATTTTAAAGCAGACCGGCGGTGATGTGGTAACGGTTGAAGATGCAGAAATCCTCAAGGCTAAAAAGTATTTAGGCTCCAAGGGTGTATGCCGGACAACTACAGGGTGGTTATCCCCATCACGGGCAGCGGTCTGAAACGCTGATTATGGCCGCAAACGCGAACAGGAGAAGACGATATGCTGCATGGAATAATTGATATTGGCTCCAACACCATTCGCATGGCGGTGTATCTCATCGAGGGTGGCCATTTTGAACAGCTGATGAAGCGAAAGCACACAGTAGGACTGGCCTCATATGTTGAAGATGGCGTAATGCAGCCGGAGGGCATTGAGCGGGCGGTGGAAACCTTGTTGGAATACAAGGATTTTCTTCACTGTTTCAACATCACCAAAGTGGCTGCCTTTACCACGGCCGCTTTGCGCAATGCCAAGAACAGCGCAGAGGCTGTTGGTGAAATTGAACGCCGCACGGGGATAGATATTCAGGTCATCAGCGGTGACGAGGAGGCCACGCTGGATTTTATCGGGGCAACACACAGTTTGAATAATGATTCGGGGCTGTTAATCGATATTGGCGGCGGCAGCACGGAGATTGTTACCTATCGGGAGCGGCAGATACAGTATAAAACCAGCTTGCCCATCGGCTCTTTGAGCTTTGCCAAGAAGTATGTCAGCGGTATTTTGCCCACCATGCAGGAATGTATGGAAATGCATGGTGAGGCAGAAGCTACGATTGGCGCTGCTGCAGATTTCTTAACCATCAGCGAAGCGGAAATCGTAGGCATTGGCGGCACCTTCAAGGGAGCTTGTGCGTTAAACAATGAACTGTTTAATCTGCCGGCGGTAAATCGGCGGCTGGAAACCAAAAATATTCGCACGCTGATTGGCACGTTTGTCAGCGATATGGGCATGACGCAAAATATGGCCGTGGCTTTGATGCGTTCTGTACCGGAGCGTTTGCAAACCATTATTCCGGGCCTCATTATTGCCAGTGTCCTGTCCCGCAGGTTTCAGAGTACCTGGATTACCTATAGTGATTCAGGCGTGCGGGAAGGCTATATATACGATAAGATTATCGGTATTTAAAAAAACGCTAAATCTGCGAAGTGGGCAGATTTAGCGTTTTTATGTATTCTTTTTTACGAATTGCTGTCTGTATTGCCTTCCAGACCAGCAAATTCGCCTTCGTCTTCACCGGCAATATGATAAGTATTGCGTCCTTTTTCTTTGGCAGCGAACAGTGCCAGGTCCGCTGCGTGGAAGAGGTGATTATAGGTCTTGCCATTCTGCGGAGATACGGCAATGCCGATGCTGGCACTGATGCCGGCATTCGTGTCCCCAATCGTGAGGCTGCGTGCCATTTGGTTGATTTCATTGGCCTTGCGCTTGATGATGGTCAAATCCTTCTGATGGTCGATGATGACGACGAATTCATCACTATCAAGGTGGCCTACTGTGTCATACGAACGGAAGATTTCCTTTAACCCCTGCGCGAATTTTTGCAGGATACGGTTGCCGTACTGATGACCGTCTTCCTTGGTGGCTTTTTGGAAGTTGTCCAAATCAATGAGGAAAATGGCCATCATGCCGGGCGCGAAGGATTCCTCGTATTCTTGCAGGCGTTGGCGGCAAATGGCTTCTACAGCTGCACGGCTGGCAAGGCCGGTCAGCGCGTCGGTGTCATTTTCCTGTTTCATGTTGTGGCGCATGGCACGGATTTCATTGATGGCCATAGCCATTTCACCGAGTTCATCCTCTGAGAGAATGCTGAGCTGTTTTTCATCATCATTGCCTTTGACGATGTCGGTGATTACCTTGCAGATTTTGCGAATGGGAATCGTCATGCGGGTGGCCATAATATGGGCGACAATACTTACGAGCAACAGCAGGAGCAGACCGATGATACCGACACGGACAACTTCCTCATTGGCAGCGTGGTAAACGACACTGGACGGCTGAATCGTGGCAACGTTCCAATTGGTCAGCTGATTGCGCGAACAGGTGACGAAGTATTTTTTCCCGAGCAGTTCAATGCTGGCGATACCATTGTTTTCATTCATGACACGGACGATTTTCTGATAATAATCCGGGTCCTCGACATCCTCTGATTCAGGGTGGGAGTTGGCAATCACCTTGTTTTCCTGGTCGAGCACGAGGATGGAGATATCATCCACGCTTTGGTGGGTGATGAATTCCTGCAGGTTGTCCAGATTCAAATTTCTCTGCAGCATGCCAATCGGTTGATGTTGGTCGTTAAAAACCGGTACTTCCATAACAATCATCATTTGGCCGGTGGACATGCTGACGATGATATCCGAAACGTAATCATGGCCGCTCATGGCTTCCTGAAAATGCCGCCGCTGGCTGACATTGACCAAGGGGGAATCGTCGCTGCGGAGCAGCTGCTGTCCTTCCATATTGGTGACCGCGGTCAGGTTGTTGTCGCGGAACAGATTATCGTTGCTGCGGAGCAGCTGCCGCAGGGCATTTTCATCCTCCGGGGTGCCGGTGGTCAGGTATTTTTTTATGGTCGGTGCATCGGCTATGGTATGCAGTGTGTAAAAATTGTTTTGGAGTACATTGGTCAGGTGTTCGTTGACGATGGTATTGTTCAGCCAGCCGGTATTCTTGGCATGCTGCTCCATATGGTCCGACAGCCGCAAGCCACTGTAAACGAGCATGGCTAAAAAGGGGATTATACCCATCAGGGTTAAAAGTAGGAATAGTTTTTTATGAATACTTCTTCTTCCCATAAAGCTACACCTCGGTTTTATTATTGTGTGATAATTTCAATATTTATAACATTATATCATAAAATGCGGATATTTTCAGCAAATAAAACGGTGGAGTGGGGCAAAATATTTATTCCTTTTAGGGAGGTTTTTTCTATTTGTTCACGAATAATAAAATTCATAAATGCAGGTAAAAAGGGACTGAAAAAAGTTTTTTCAGCATGTCCTGTGTTAACGTGTAATTATTGCGAATTTTTCCGCAGGGTGATATAATTAAAGAAATAAATAATTAAAACAATATAGATAATTTACAAAGAGGGGTAAAAATTTATAGAGAAGTGAAGGGGATGCCAATGTTTTCCAAGCTAATGGATGTACTAAATGATTTACAGCCCAGACAGTTATTGATGCTGGCAGGGGGAACGGCGGTAGCGGTGTTTTTGGTGGTCTATATGGCGTTGAGTGGGATGACCGATAAGGCCGCAGAAGTACAGAAGACAGCGCCTGCTGTACAGACACAGACAGCTATGACACAGGTGGTGATGGCGAAAGATGATATCCCGTCCCGTACCGTTATCCAGGAGGATATGCTGGAAATCAAGGAAATTCCCGTGGAAGCCGTTCCACGGGGCGCAATGATGAGCATGCAGGATGTAGTGGGACAGCCTGCCGCTTCGACAATCTATGCCGGGGATATTGTTACCTTGTCCAAGCTGGTCGTGGACAAAAGCAAAGCCGGATTTGTAGGTGAAATACCGGAAAACTGCCGGGCCGTATCGGTAGGGGTTAGTGAAATTACCGGTGTAGCAGGGTTTGCGAAACCAGGCGATTACGTGGATGTAATTCTGGTGGAGAAAACCAATCAGGGAGCTACCAGCCGGTTCCTGCTCAAAAATGTCCTGCTGTTGGGGATTAATCAGGATACAGCGGCACAGGAAAAAGACGCTGCCAAGGATAAAGGGCGGACGGCGAAGCCCGCTACAGCTACGCTGGCGCTCCAGCCGGACGATATGCTGCAGCTGATTTCCGCAGCTGCTATAGGGGAGATTTATCTGGCACTGCGTCCGTTCCATACAGCAGATACAGGAAACTTTTTGGACACTTATACGCTGCGGTCCTCGAAAGGAAATGAAGTAGTCAAAGCCAATACAGCAGCGGCTGCGCCTGCACCAACTGCGGCGCCGGTTTATTCGGCACCGGCAGTCCAGGCACCTGCGGCTCCCCGCTCCTCTGGCGGCTTTGAAATCATTGAAGGCGATAAAGTTACTGCGAAGTGAGGGTGGACGGCTTGAAACGGAAAAATTTGAGAATCATTACAGGTTTATTGGCCAGCTTTTGTTTTTGGACAGCAAGCGTTTCGGCAGCGGAGTTGTTATCCGTTGGTGTACATAGTTCGCGTTATGTATCTATGCCGACAGTGGTAGCACACAAGGCCGGAACCACGTCACTCTTCGTTTGGGGGGCAGATGGAGCACGTTATGAATACATTGTCGGTGTGTCTCCTGAAGATGAGGGCCAGGCCAAGGTTATTGAAAGTGCCATCGGCCTGCCGGGCGTACGGGTAAAGATGGTGGATGGTAAAGTCTTGCTTACCGGTACCGTGGAAAATCAATATGAGCGCAATTATGCTATGCGAACCGCGCAACTCTTTGTGAAGGATGATACGTCAGGAAATCTTAGTGTAGGCAGCAATGCCAATATGCGTCTGCAGGCACAAACTGCGGATAAAAATTCGCGTTCCGGTTCAGTCGGGGGGAATACGTATTCCTCAGCCGGTTCGGTAATCGACCTGCTGCATCTTCGTCATCCTTCGCAGATAAAACTGGAAGCACAGGTAGTAGCGATTAATCCTACGGAAAATTCGGATTTGGGCTTTGTCTATGGCTCAAGCACCGGTTCAGACCTTATCAGTTCGCCTGGCGTGTTTTATGGCGGTCAATCCTATGGTTCAGGCGGCAGTACGACTTTCCGCAATAATCCATGGACATGGTTGACGGAACATCATAGTGATATCAATGTTGCACTGCGGGCTTTGGTAACACAGAACCGGGCCAAGATTTTATCCCGGCCTAGCATTACGACCATGAGTGGAGAAGAAGCTGTTATTCAGGTTGGCGGTGAGATTCCCTATACGACCAGAGATAAAAATGGCAATCCTACGACGGAATTCAAAGATTACGGGATTATCCTCCAGTTCAAACCCTTGGTCGATGCGGAAAATCGCATTGTTTCATCTATCCATACAGAAGTCAGCATGCCTAGTGGTGAGACGATAGACAACCAGCCAATTTTGGACAAACGGCGGGCGGATGCAGTCGTAACGGCAACATCCGGCTCGACAATGGTTATTGGCGGCTTGATGGATTCGCGTGAGTATAAGGTGGTTCGCAAATTCCCCTTCCTGGGTGATATTCCTATTATTGGCGAATTTTTCAAGTACACCTCGAAAAGCCGTAATCGGCAGGAATTGATTATTTTAGTTACGCCACGTTTGGTTGATGAGAATAGCGCTTCCAAGGCAGAGATGACCAACGATATGCATAAGTTCTATCAGAAAGGTCAGCAGGAGAAGGCTGCTATGAAAAAAGTAGACCTCAATGAAGAAAGTGCGGCAGCAGAGAAAAAGACAGAAGAAGCTGTTGAGGAAAAGGCATCTGCGGTGAACCGGGAGGGGGATGATTCCCGGCAGGTAGCATCGGAAATGGCCAGTGAGTCGGTTTTGGATAAATACCTGAATCGTGATGTCCTGAAGAAAAAATAAGGAGCGCTGCAATAGGGGAAGGGGGAGTTGATGACATGGACGCAACGAGCAGTATTATTATCTCTGTTTTCAGCACTTCCTCCGGTAGTGGCAAAACCATTACAGCCATTAATTTGGCAGCCGGACTGGCTGAGGAAGGGTATCGAACGTGTTTGGTAGACCTGGATTTGCAGTTTGGCGACGTTATGGGGTATTTGGATATGGTGAGTGATTTTACCATTGCCGATGCCCAACGGGCTATATTGAGGAATGAAGAAAAATTTAATGTAGATGATTACCTGACGGAATACAAATGTGGCGATACAGCTTTTTCGGTATTGCCGCCGCCAAGGGAGATCAATGATGCTTATTTAATCAGCGTGGAGGCTGTCGAAAAAATCATCGGCTCGATGAAGGGGTTCAACTTTGTCGTACTGGATTTGAACGCGGTATTCAATACCTTAAATTTGGCTATGTTGGATATGAGTACGGTCATCAATTTTGTCGGTGTGATGGATTTTTTACCGGCGGTAAAAAACTATAAAGTTGGTTATGATACGCTTTTGCGCTTTGATTATGAGGAAAGTAAGATTTGTCTGGTAGAAAATAAAGCCGATTCAGAGCGGTATATCAAAGCGAGGGATGTAGAGCGGCTCTTGGGGGCAAAGATTTATCATCATTTGCCCAGTGACCCGCAAGCCATTACCTATTCTATCCGTATTGGGAAGCCACTCATGTATTGTGTACCTTTGTCACCGTTGACCCAAAGTTATTGGGAACTGGTGGGCAGATATACGAATCGAACCAAGAAGTCCCCGACAGCTTCGCTGCCGGCTAATGATAAGAAAGGACCAAAGAAGCTTCTTTCCTGGCTGCTTGGGGAGGATGACTGGCTGACGGCGCAGAATATGAAGTGAGAGCTGGTGACCAAGGTGACTTATCGCGTAATACTTGTAGAACGGGAGCGGGATATGCTGTCCCGGATGGCGGGCATACTCAAGGCTAATGATGCATTTGACCTGGCTGCAACCTTTCATGATGCGGATACGGCCTATGGGCAGAGCAGTGTTTTTCGTCCGACGTTGTTTTTGATTAATGTAGATGAACCTGAAGCCGTGGAGATGATTCCTCGGTTTATCAAATCCTATCCGCAGGCTCAGGTCCTGGGGCTTATGGGGCAGTGGAAATCTTCTGTGGCAGATGCGATGTTGTCAGCGGGTGCTTGTGGCTGTATTCTGAAGCCGTTCCATTCTGCTGATGTTTTGGAGGCTTTGAAGATTTATAAACGTCGGGGAAAGTCCTTGCCGACACGTACGTTGGCTTTGTTCAGTCCCAAAGGCCATTCCGGCCGTACTACTTTGGCAACGGTGTTGGCCATTGAGCTGGCCAAAAAAAGTGGCGAATCCGTAGGGATTATTGATGCGGATTTGCAGTTTGGTGACGTGGCGATGTTCTTTGATGCTGTTCCCCGACATAATGTGGTAGAGGCAACGCATGATATCAATCTGTTGACGCCAGCGGCATTAGAAAATTATTTTCATCCGGTGGGCAATGGTGTATGGATTATGAGCGGTCCTTTACAGCCGGAACATGCCGAATTGGTAGAGGCTAACCGCCTGATTGAAGTGGTGCGGATGGCAGGCTGTTTGTTCCGTTATGTCATACTGGATTTGCCGGTAGGTTTTAATCCAATTTCACTGGCACTTGCTGAGTGTGCTGATACGGATATCCTGATATCTATGCTGAATAGTGGGCAGGAAGTACGGCATATGAAGCGTTCACTAAAGATGTTTCATATGTGGGATGCTTATGGAAAACGGGTTTACACGATGTTTTCCGGTGTACATAACTGTACCGAAGACCATAAGCGCAAGTTGGAAGGGGAACTGGGGCGCTCCGTAACATTAATGTTGCCGGAGGAACGGCGAATTAAGGACGTTACGGGAAGCGGGCGGCTGATGAAGGATTTGCCGGATAGTTCACCTTATGTCGAGGCTGTATCAGATTTTGCCTTTGCGCTTATCGGTGACCGGAGGTGAGCGCGATGATTATTCTGGCAGCAATAGTTGCCGCTTTGGCTGCTTTTTTTCTAGTAATCTTGATTGCGGTATATTTTCAGCATGTGCGGCGCATGAGTATTTTTTATCGTCTGCGTCGTCATCATATTATTGAAGCTGGACAGACTTTGGATCAGCCTTATCTGGAGCGGATGCGGCAATGGTTGCGTAAGGCCGCGGCTCCCATAGCGGAACATGGGCCTATACAAGCTTTGGATTTCCGGATGCGGCAGGCAGGAATTCCTCTGTTGGGCGGCGAATTTATGGTTTTATTATCAGTAAGTTCACTGGCAGCGTTTCTGATTGGTTGGATGCTTACATTGGAATGGGGAACGGCCATGCTGTTGGGGGGGCTTACAGCCGCAGCAATTTGGATTTTTGTAGCCTGGCGGGCTTACAGCCGCCGCAATGCTTTTACGGAACAGTTGGGGGATTGCTTGACTACGATTGCCAATGCTCTGCGGGCAGGGTATAGTTTTCCTCAGTCGGTCGAGGTCGTATCCAGGGAAATGGAACCGCCTATCAGTGATGAATTTGCACAGGTGTCCCGCGAAGTTTCGATGGGTGTGCCGTTGGAGTCAGCCTTGGAGGCCATGGGCCGCCGAGTAGGCAGTATGGATTTGGACTTGGTGATAACTGCAGTATTGATTCAGCGGGAAGTCGGCGGTAATCTGGCGCAGATTCTCGATAATATCGGCGATACGATTCAGGAACGGATTCGCATGAAACGCGAAATTTTTGCTTTGACTGCCCAGGGGCGTTTATCGGCATGGGTGCTTATTCTTTTACCATTTTTGATGGCACTGTTCTTGTACATCTTTAGTCCGGACCAGCTAAATATACTGATTGATGATCCGTTGGGGCGTCTGGCACTTATGATTTCAATGGTTTTAGAGCTTATAGGCTATGTGGTCATTCAGAAGATTGTCCATATAGATGTGTAAGTTTATAAATATAACAAAATCTGTTTTGTTGGGAAAGGATGTGGAGATTATGTTACAGCGTATTGAAAAGATTTGGTCGGAAAAGGGGCAGGGCATTGTGGAGTATGCACTGATTCTGGCATTTGTGGTGGCTATTGCCCTAGTAGCGTTGAAGAGTGATAGTGGTATAGGGCAAAGTATAAGGAATTTATTTACTAATACAGCTTCGCAAATCGATAAAGCAGCTCCAGCTAGTGAATAATGGTAATTGATAAAGACATCTAATTTATTTGGAGAAAAGAGCTTCTTGATTTTGGGAAGCTCTTTTCTTCACTAAGCTATTTTAGGCGGGGAGGTGATGCAGGTGAACAGACAGAAAGCCCAGTCGGTCGTGGAGTTTGCGCTGGTTATTCCCCTGTTTTTAATTTTGATTATGGGGATGATATATGGCGCCTTTGCCTATGCGGATTATATGCAGTGCACCACCTCCGTCCGAGAGGCAGCTAGAAATATAGCCATGCAGACAACGCCGATAAAACGTCGGCAAAAGGCAGATGCCTTGAAAGGCAATTCCTATCAGCCTGCACTGTACAAAGCAAAGCTTTATACAGAAAAGTATGATGTGGATGTTAAGGAATCTAATGATGAAAATCCTGGTACGGTTGAGGTCAGTGTGACGCTGAAACGCAAGGATAATATAAAGATTATTGTTCTGCCGGAGAGTCTGGGGCCGGTTACCTGTACCATGCCGATAGAACCCGATTTAACGAGCGGAAGTTCAAGTGGAAATACCTGAAAAGAATATAATCATGGGGATATTGATGTAAACGTGAAGCAAACAAGGTGGGGATGATATGTCGCTCTTAAAGCGTTTGGGCAGAACTAAAGAAGAAGCAATTAAGGAAGTAGAAAATCGAGGGACAAATCTGTCCATGGAAAACAGTCCGGAGCAGGTATATGGTGACAGCACAGCTCCGCGGCAGGTAAAAAGCAGCACCATGGATGCAAGTCAGACCTATTCCCGCCTAAGGGAGAAAAAAAGTTCCGAGCAGCCCCAGATGGCTTCCGCTTTTGCGGCACGCCGCTCTGCGGTGGTGCAGATTGACCAGATTCAGGAATTGCGTTTGGCAATTCACCGTCGTATCGTGGATGAAATGACGGTAGCTGAACAGCAGCTCATTGCACAGGGTAAAGACGCGCGGGAACAAATCAAGAATCTGATTGCCACCTATCTGGAACGGGAAATGGCCAATAACAATTACAATTTATCCCGCGCAGAACGCATGGTGTTGGTGGACGATATTTGTGATGAACTTTTAGGTCTGGGTCCATTGGAACCACTTCTAAAGGATAATACCATTACCGAAATCATGGTCAATGGGCCGAAGGACATTTTTGTGGAGCGTAATGGTAAGCTATTACTCTCCGATACGCGTTTTTATGACGACAACCATTTGATGAATATTATCGAGCGTATTCTGGCGCCGTTAGGCCGTCGCGTGGATGAAGCATCGCCACTCGTAGATGCCCGACTCGCAGATGGCTCCCGTGTAAACATCATCATTCCCCCGTTGTCACTGATTGGGCCGACGGTGACGATTCGAAAATTTTCCAAGAATGCACTATCCGTAGAAAACTTAGTGAGCTTGGGGACGCTGAGTGAAAAAATGGCGTTGTTTTTGCAGGCTTGTGTTAAGGCCAGATTGAACATTTTGGTAGCCGGCGGAACGGGTTCCGGTAAAACCACAACCCTTAATGTTTTGTCATCATTTATTCCCGCTAATGAACGCATTGTCACCATCGAAGATGCAGCCGAGTTAAGATTGCAGCAGCGGCATGTGGTTACGTTGGAATCCCGTCCGGCCAATATCGAAGGGACAGGTGCTGTGACCATTCGCGATTTGGTGCGCAATGCCTTGCGTATGCGTCCTGACCGCATTATTGTCGGCGAGGTTCGTTCCGGTGAAGCCTTGGATATGTTACAGGCCATGAATACCGGTCATGATGGTTCCATCACCACCGCCCATGCCAACAGCCCGCGCGATGTGCTGTCCCGCTTGGAAACCATGACGCTGATGGCGGGTATGGAACTGCCGGTGCGGGCGGTGCGCACGCAGATATCCTCGGCAATCAATCTGATTATTCAGCAATCCCGTCTGCAGGACGGCAGTCGTAAGCTGACTCATATTACGGAAGTACAGGGAATGGAAGGCGATACGATTATTTTGCAGGATTTGTTCCGTTATGTGCAGGATTACATTGACGATAAAGGCAAATCCGTAGGGCATTTTGAAGCCACAGGTCTGCAGCCGTCCTTTATGGATAAATTCCGCATTCATGGCGTAGATGTGCCGCGGGATATCTTCCAAAAAGGCTGAGGAGGGATGACGATGATTATTTTACTATCCGCCTTGGTGACGGCCTTGGTGATGGTTATTCTGTTTTTGCTTTATTATACCGCCCGCAGACCGCAGCTGCAGACCAGACAGCATTTGGAGCGGATGATTGCAGAAGCGGAAGCTCAGCGGCAAGCAGCAAGGCAGCAGAAGCCTAAAGTTACTCTGGCAGACGGCAAGGCTGAAGATTATCACTATATGCGTGAGCAGTCCTTTAAGGAACGTGTCATTCGCCCGCTAGTGATTTCTGTGGAAAACTGGCTGATGAAGTTTGCTCCGCGGGAAATGCGAACGATGTTGGAAAATATGCTTTTGCATCTGGGAATGCAGGAAAAGTGGAGTATTAACCGATTAGCGGCTGGCTGGGTTTTATGCGTGGCAGCAGGCGCATTGTTGGCTTTGCTGAGTATATCTGCTCTGTCACCGCTGCAGGTTCCCCAGAAAATCGGCATACTGTTTTTGGGCGTGGGCTTAGGGGCTGTTGTTCCCTTCCTGTTATTGCAGTCGGCTATTCAGCGTCGCAAGGCCACGATAAGACGCCAGTTACCGGAGTTTTTGGATTTTCTCTGTGTCAGTGTGCAGGCAGGACTATCCTTTGATGGTGCTGTAGCGAAGATTGTACATCGCATGAAGGGGCCGCTGACCGAAGAATTTCGGCGGATGCTCCGCGATATGGGGTTGGGGATGGACAGACAGAGAACCCTTACCCAGTTGGCGAAACGCTGTGATTTGGAGGAAATGTATCTCTTTACCGCATCGGTGATTCAGGCTGAACATTTGGGCACGAGTATGTCCAGAACCTTGAAAATTCAGGCGGATAATATGCGTGACCGGCATCGTCAGGCAGTGCGGGCAATGGCGCTGAAAGCACCGGTAAAGATTATTTTCCCGATGGTGCTGTTTATCTTTCCGGCGATTTTCGTCATGGTGGTTTTCCCGTCGGCATTGACTTTGCTTAAATCGCTGAATCAGTAGAATTAAAGGAACGGAGGTGAGCCGTAATGCTGATGAAATTGCAGAAAATCCTGCGGGGCGAAAAAGGCCAGTCCTTAGTCGAATGGGCACTTGTGGCACTATTTGTCGTGGGGATTGTCTATATGTTCCGCGACTCCAATATACTTTCGCAGGTGACTAAGAGTTATAACAATGTGGGGAGTTATCTAAGCAGTACGCCCACCTCAGAGCAGGCCATTAATAAGTATGGGGCGTTGTCCAATTCAGAATTGCAGGAGGCCGTGTCGAATCAAGAGCGCATAGCGATGGACGATGCTACATTGCGAAATATAGCGGGGGCCTTTTTGGGTAAAACAAAGACTGAAATACAGGATATGTTGTTGAAGAATAATGGAGATCCCAAGATTAGTACATATAATCCCAATGGCGCATTAAATCAGGGGACGTTGCTCTTTGACTACTACATTGACAGTACAGGGGATGGAGAAAATGAGAGCGTTAAGACGCGGTTTGCTAATGGTTTTATTGCGAAGGATAATCTGGTAAATTGGATGCAAGGAAACTATACGCAATATCCATCAACCCAAAAGGAAATGACATCGGATAACCGGTACTTTTTTTCGGATGACCTTATCGACCCTAAGGGCATTGTAAGCGGTACGCCACCGCAGGTTGGTAATTATGCAGTTAGTGTCCGTTGCGCCTTTGACTTTGATAAAACTACTGGTCAGGCTACTGCTGTCCATATTTGGGCTACACGAAATAAAGAGGACAGCAATTACAAACCAAACACAAACCATTGGGTTCGCAGTGAGACTGAGGGCTTAGGTCAAAATGGGAAAATGAACATAACGGTAGAATAGGGGGGAGTATCATGAGAGGAAAGCAGGCCGAGAAAGGCACGGTGATTGTCTTTTTTGCTCTCATGCTGCCTTTCTTAATTCTTTTTGCAGGCATGGCGATTGATATTGGGCGTAGTTACCTGCATAAATCCTATATGCAGAATGCGGCCGATATGGCAGCTTTGGCAGGGGTGGAAACGGTAAGTAAGAAGAAAGCATCCTTGATAACGGTAACGGATGTGCCGGCTCTTGGTCAATTGATTACAACTGAATCCAGTAAAAAAGCAGATGCCGGAGCAGATAAATTTTTGCAAATGGATAACAATGGCAAATGGCAAACAGGCGGCACTAATGTCAAAACAGAACTGCGTAAGGAGATTGACCCCAATAAAAATAGTCCGTTATTAAGGAATCGTGCACTGGAGTATTACTATAAGGTGGAACTCACGGATGATATGGATTTTCAGTTCGCGAGATTGTTTCTGCCAGAGGCTTTAATACCTGCAGATTGGACTGTAAAGGTAGAGGCTTGGGCGAGAGGTGGAAATAAGGATAACCCATTGGCGGGAATAAATTTGAATCAAATGACGTCAGAAGTAATGGATGCGTATACCTTTTCAACATTTCAGGATATGCAGGCATATTACAGAGGTAAGAGTTACGAGTATGTTAAGGAAATCAGTTTTACAAATAAGGGGCCTGCATACAGGGGGGATGGTAGTAAATCAGAAATCTTTGATATGGATGGCACGGCAACTATAAATAATAGCATGAATAGTTTGCTGGTTAATTATAAGCCGGATTTTAAATCTTACAAGAAACTGGAAGATAATTGGGATATCGATAAAATTGCGAGCATGGAGGTTTCTGAGGCTGGAAACTATCTTTATAACTTACTGGGGTTAAGGCTTAACAACTGGCGGATTATCGACGAAAACGGAGTGGTCGTGGAAGAAAATGAAGGTGTTAAAGAAAGCGGTTGGGAGGCTTTCTATAGGAGAATGCTGGCAATGTTTGGCGAGGTGAAGGCCAAAGAACTTATGTATGGCCGTATTACTTCTATTATTAATGTCGTACAACCCTATGCCGTGCGTAATGTAATCCAGCTACCAACATCGGAAATATCCTATGATGTGTATACAGATGAACCTAATATACTTGATCCACTGTTTGTTCGTATTGAGAGTGAGGAATACAATACGGGGAGTAGTGGAACCAGTTGGGTTACCAATACCGTGCGTGATATTTTCATAAATATTCAGGCTGATAATACCATTAAATCTAATGGTGAATATATTTATCGACCAATGTTGTTCTTTTATGAAGGACCGGTAGGGGAAAATAACGAGCGTGGAGTTGGACGTAAGTCTCGAACAGTAAATTTGACCTTAGATGAAGATTTTCGTGGAATTCTTTACGCGCCGAACAGCCCGGTATATGTGAAGGGGAATGGACATAAGTTTCAAGGGTACATAATAGCAGAGCGATTCGTCGATGAGAATGGCAACACGATAAACACGCCAGAAAATAATTATTCGGAGTTTAATTATTCAGATTTAAATCCGGCACTAGCGGCAGAGTGGCAGGAATTTTATACAAAACTCGGCTTGGGAGAGGCAAAATACGATGACTTCAGGGCGGTAAGGTTGAATGTCTATAATAATCCCAATATGGATGTGGCTTATACGACGTCAAGAGCGAAGGAAACCATATAAAAAATAAAAAGCATTTGCCTATGCGAAAGGCGAATGCTATAATGTACATAAAGAAGGTGCCGCCTAACGGTCGCCCTTACGGATGTAATTTTAGAAAAAACCGCTCGGCCGGCAAGCTAGGAGCGGTTTATTTTTTTATCGCTAGAATCAGGAGCAGGATTAACAACAAAGTCGTGTTGAATTGTTCCATAAGCGTGCCCCCCTTCGAGGGCATAAATTAACCGCTAAACAGCACCTAAATTAGATAGTATAGCATTATCGAAAGTCTGTCAACGCTTATTTTATGGGCGTTGATGGACTTTTTTGTGTAAAAATGGTATAATAAGAAGCTAGTAATTTTGCTTATAATTCAGTTGATATTAGTGATAAATAAGATTTTGAGGTGAGATTGTGGAGTTTGAACAGGGAAAAATCGTCCCCGTTAATCTGGAACACGAGATGAAGAACTGCTACATCGACTATGCGATGAGCGTTATCGTGGCTCGTGCCCTGCCGGATGTTCGGGATGGTTTGAAACCGGTACACCGCCGTATACTCTATGCTATGCAGGAAGCAGGCATGGGTTCCGGCAAGCCCTACAAGAAGTCGGCGCGTATCGTCGGCGAAGTTTTGGGTAAATATCATCCGCATGGTGATACATCCGTTTATGATGCCATCGTTCGCATGGCGCAGGATTTCTCCATGCGCTACATGCTGGCTGACGGTCACGGCAACTTTGGTTCCGTAGATGGTGACCCGGCCGCTGCTATGCGTTATACGGAAGTCCGTATGTCCAAGATTTCCGAGCTTATGCTGCAGGATATCGACAAGGAAACCGTGGACTTTGTGCCCAACTATGATGAATCCTTGAAGGAACCGGCGGTATTGCCGTCCAAGTTCCCGCAGCTCTTGGTCAATGGTACGTCCGGTATCGCCGTAGGTATGGCGACCAATATCCCGCCGCACAATATGCGGGAGGTTATTGATGGCACGCTGATGCTCATTGACAATCCGGATACGACTATCGAGGAACTCATGACGGCCATCAAGGGGCCGGATTTCCCCACGGCAGGTCTTATCCTGGGCAAAGAGGGCATTAAGCAGGCCTATATGACGGGCCGCGGTATCATCAAGATGCGTGCCAATGCCCATATCGAAACCATGAGCAATGGCAAGCCCCGTATCGTCGTTACGGAACTGCCGTATCAGGTCAACAAGGCCCGTCTTATCGAAAAGATTGCTCAGCTTGTGCGTGATAAGCAGATTGAGGGCATTACGGATTTGCGGGATGAATCGGACCGCAACGGTATGCACATCGTTATCGACCTGCGCCGTGATGCTAACGCCAATGTTATCTTGAACCAGCTCTTTAAGCACACGCAGCTGCAGGACAGCTTCGGTGTCATCATGCTGGCTCTGGTGGATGGCAAGCCGCAGGTGCTGAACCTCAAACAGGTGCTCCATTACTACATCAAGCATCAGGAAGAAGTCATTACCCGCCGGACGCAGTACGAATTGAAGAAGGCCGAAGCCCGCGCCCATATCCTGGAAGGTTTGACGATTGCCCTCGACCATCTGGATGCCGTTATTACGACCATCCGTGAAAGCCGCACGGCAGATATCGCCAAGGAAGCCCTGATGACAGGCTTCAAGCTTTCCGATAAACAGGCACAGGCCATCCTCGACCTCCGTCTTCAGCGCCTGACCGGTCTGGAACGGGAAAAGATTGAGGAAGAATATCAGGAAACCTTGAAGGCTATCGAAGAATTCAAGGCCATCCTTGCCGACAATCAGAAAATCCTGAACATCATCAAGGAAGAACTGACGGCTGTGAAGGAAAAGTACGGTGATGAACGCCGTACGAAACTCACCATCGACACTTCCGAAATCGATGTGGAAGACCTCATCGCTGAGGAAGATGTGGTGATTACCCTCACCCATAACAATTACATCAAGCGTATGCCGCTCGACACCTACCGCCGCCAGAATCGCGGTGGCAAGGGCATCAAGGGCATGGGCACGAAGGAAACGGATTTTGTGGAAAATCTCCTGATTACCACAACCCATCATACCATCCTGTTCTTCACGACCCGTGGCCGCGTATACAGCCTGAAAGCTTACGAGATTGCCGAATCCAGCCGCACGGCAAAAGGAACGGCCATTATTAATCTCCTGCAGCTTGAACAGGAAGAAAAGATTACGGCGGTTATTCAGGTCAAGGGCTTTGACCCGGATAGATACCTCTTTATGGCAACCCGCAAGGGTATCGTGAAAAAGACTTCCCTGTCCGAGTTCAGCAACCTGCGCAAGAACGGCCTGAATGCCATCAACCTCGATGATGATGACGACCTCATGGGCGTTAAATTCACCGATGGCGAAAGCTATCTGATGCTGGGAACCAAGCTCGGCAAGGCGATTGCCTTCTCCGAAGATGATGTGCGTGCTATGGGCCGTATGGCCCGCGGTGTCAAGGGCATTACCCTGTCTGATGGTGATGAAGTCGTTGGCATGGATATTCTCGTGCGCAATGCCGAAGTCCTGACCGTTACGGAATGCGGCTATGGCAAGCGTACCAGCACGGAAGAATATCGCGCACAAACCCGTGGTGGCAAGGGCCTCATCAACATGAAGGTCACGGAAAAGACCGGCCAGGTCGTAGGCATCAAGGTGGTTCGTCCGGAACATGAACTCATGCTCATTACTACTGATGGTATCGTTATTCGCACCAATGTGTCGGATATCTCCGTTATCAGCCGTAATACACAGGGCGTCAAGCTCATGACTACGGCAGAAAATGATAAGGTAGCATCTATGGCAACCTTAGCTCAGAAGGAAGACTAAAAACGATATAGAACGTAAAGGGAGCTATGACAAATGTGAAATCATTTGTCATAGCTCCTTTTTGGCTGTTTATATTATTCGCTCATGCTGTGATTTTAATAAATCGGCTATATATGGACTCAATTCTTCTTGCTCACCGGGGGTTAATTGACCATCCTCATTGCGGATAACAACAGTGGTTTTTTCGTGTATTCCACCACAGAGAAAGATAAAACCGCCATCCGAATTGGAATCGACACCTAAATATATTGGACAGTCCGAAAAACCAAACTGGTTGGATGTAAAGCTTCCATCCAAAAATTCGTTGTGTCCGGTCAGAATAATCAGGTCTTGTTGATGTTTTAGCATCGCTTTCACGACATAAACATATTCACGCCTTAGTGGCTCTGTACCATTGAAATCGTCTGATGGATAAACATCTAGGGGAATCCGGGCATAGATTGTTCCCAGATATCCTTTGACGTTACATTTTAATGCTTCACCATTATCATGCAAAACAAAACCATGGGGAGACGTCGAAATGCCCATTTCTCTGCCGCTGGGATCATCCAGTTTTATCGTTGTGTAGTCTCTGGCGTGCACCAAAACTTCCGGCTGACCGATATAGAGATATTCTGCAGCCCATGCTGAGGAGATTGGCGATAGAAGAATCACACTAAACAGGAACGCTAAAAAGGCCATAAATTTGCGCATGGTCTATCCCGCCTTTCTTATCTTGATAGCAGTCATTTTATCGTATCGAAGCCATACTCAGTTTTCGTTATATCCCTTATTCGCGGTGAGTAATGGTTTTTCCTTCACGTATCGAGCTTTAAGATAATTTTGTGGGATTTTATATAAGCGTGTTTAATTTTGTAAGAGTTCCCGCGTATGCGCAGCAACCATTTCCGGAGTCATATCGCGGTTGCGGGCAACGCCGGTTTTGCGGGCGGCTTTGGCCACGGCGGCGGCTACGGTTGGTGCTACTTCCGGGTTAAAGGGGCTGGCGATGATGTGTTCTTCGTCGAGCTCCGCTGGGCTAATCAGAGAGGCAATGGCCTGCGCTGCAGCCATCTTCATTTCCTCATTAATGGTGCTGGCCTGTACATCCAAGGCGCCACGGAAGATACCGGGGAAGGCCAGCAGGTTGTTGACCTGATTGGGGAAGTCGGAACGTCCTGTGCAGACGATTCGTGCGCCGGCTTCTTTGGCCAGATGGGGCAGGATTTCCGGTTCGGGATTGGCCATGCCCATGACGATGGCATCTTTTTTCATGGTGCGCACCATATCCGGCGTTACACAACCTGCCACGGAAACGCCGATAAAGACGTCAGCCTTGCGGATAACGGCATTTAACGGGCCTGCCTCATGGCCGGGATTGGTGATTTTGGCAATGTCTTCCTTATAGGGATTCATGCCATTGGGACGGCCATCATAGATGGCACCACGGGAGTCACACAGGATGATATTGCGCCCGCCGGCACGATGAATCAGGCGGGTGATGGCCTGTCCGGCCGCACCCGCGCCATTGATGACGAATTTTGCGGTGGCAAAATTCTTGCCTACGATTTTGAAGGCGTTAATCAATGCGGAAACGACCACAATCGCCGTGCCATGCTGGTCATCATGGAATACGGGGATATCGAGCGTTTTCTTTAATTCCCGTTCAATGTCGAAACATTGAGGTGCTTTGATGTCTTCGAGGTTTATGCCGCCGAAGGTCGGTGCCATGAATTGCACGGCCTTGATTACCTGTATGGGGTCTTGTGCATCCAGGCAGATGGGAACAGCATCCACGCCGGCGAAGGCTTTAAAGAGTACAGCCTTTCCTTCCATTACGGGCAGGCCGGCCATTGCGCCGATATTGCCCAGGCCAAGTACAGCAGTACCGTTGGTCACTACGGCTACCATATTGCCCTTGCTGGTATAGTCGTAGGCCTTGCGCGGGTCATCTTTAATCGCCAGGCAGGGGGCTGCTACGCCAGGTGTATAGGCCAGGGTCAAATCTTCTGCAGAATGCAGAGGGACTTTGCTCTGGACAGCAAGTTTTCCCTGATTATTTTTATGCAGCTCTAAAGCTCTTTCGTTTACGTTGCTCATATGGATACTTCCTTTCTTAATCGATTTATAGTTTAGCTATTTGCTGGAATGGAATCTGTGCGTTACGTTACAGTTTACAGTTTTTATCCATAAGTAGTGTAATAATGATAAAAATGTAATATATATATTATAAACTACTGACAGTAAAAGACAAATATAAAATATTGATGGATACGATAACTAAAATGTA
>CADBYQ010000030.1 GCA_902798865.1 Pseudoselenomonas ruminantium
AAAATGGCTGGCTCGGCCAGTTCTTCTATGCCGCAGGTATTCCGTCGGCGTTTTCGGCGGTGGGCATAACCATTGCGCTTATCTTTGTGGGGATACCCTTTGTCGTGCGCAGCGTCCAGCCGGTGCTCCGGGATTTGGATGGTTCCTTGGAGGAAGCGGCGGCCATTATGGGGGCGGGGAAATTCCTGACCTTTCGCAAGGTGATTTTCCCGGAACTTATTACACCGCTAATCAGTGGCTTTGCGCTGGCCTTTGCCCGGGGGATTGGCGAATATGGCAGCGTGGTTTTTATTGCGGGGAATATGCCCTATGAAACGGAGATTGCGCCACTGCTCATTATGACAAAGCTGGAGCAGTTTGATTATCAGGCGGCTGCGGCGGTGGCGATTGTGATGCTGGGGATGTCGCTGTTGGTGCTGCTTATCTTGAATGGGTATCAGCATTATCGGTTGCAGCGATTAGGTGTATAAGGAGGGACGCATTAAGGAATGGTGGTGGCTCGGCGCAGGTGCTTGCTTTTTGACCTGCGCGCAAATGGCTCCCCCGATTGTGCCGTTGACTTAGGGGGATGCTCCGGTTACCACGTCGCGGCTTTCAGCCGTTTATCTAGATTTTTTCTTTTTGGAGCCAGCCTTCGGCGGTGCGCTCCGGTCAAAAAGCAAGCACCTGTGCCAAGTTACGTTTGGTAAAGACGTTTCTTGGTGCAGGTGCTTTTATGTCATGGTGTATAGGGATGTGATTTCGCAGGCAGGATTTATTTGGGCGGGAGGCGAAATTTTGAGGTATAAAAAGATTGGTGGAGAGCTGATTGGAATTTTGGTAGGGGGACTTGTGATGAACAGGCGGGAGTTTTTGTGTTTGGGGGCGGCCTGTTTGCTTGGTGTGGCGGATGGGCAGAAAATCGTGGAGGCTGCTTATTATGAGCCGATGATTTATAAACGCTTTTTTCAGTTTACGGAATATGAGGAGCGTCCGGTCACAGATGCGTTGGTCATTCACCATACGGGCTTTCCGGATGTGGATAAGGATTCTACAGCAGCGGAGATTCATAAATTCCATCAGGAAGAACGGAAATGGGCGGGAATTGGCTATCATTATCTGATTCGCAAAGATGGCATGATTGAGCAGGGGCGGCGTCCGCGGGCGATAGGTGCGCATGCGCTAGGGCACAATAAGCATTCCTTGGGGATTTGCCTGGCGGGAAATTTTGATATCGGTAAGCCAACGGCGGCGCAGATGAAGTCGGTTAAGGAACTTTGCCGCTGGCTTTGCAAAAAATATGGACTTGACCCGCTGGGAAAGGGCGTGATTGTGGGGCATCGGGATGTAAATGATACAATCTGTCCGGGGAAGAATCTTTATAGGCGGCTGGGGGAGATTCGGAGGTTTTGTGTATAGGAAATATTTTTTGGCAAATTTGCTTTACACCTATTGACATAATAGGTGTAATAATGTAACATAAAGTCATCGTCAGAGAGCAATGGCGATATAAAGTGTAAATCGGGTTGAACTGACCAAAAAAATTGGAGGTTCTGCAGATTGCCTGTAAGGGTGATTTGTGGAGCCTCTTTTTGTCGTAGAAACTGGGGGGAGCGTTATGAGCATGTGGAATTATGGGGAGCTGTTGGCAGGAGGTGTGGCTGATGGAACTGGTCAGCAAATTAGCAAGTGTTAAGGCAAAAGAAAAACTTGCGGCTGGAGCTTGGCAGGAAAAGCTGGTAAAGTGGTCGCTGATTTTCATTGGTGCCGCCTTTCTGGTCATCATGATGGTCCTGCCTTTGGTACTGATTGGTGTGGAGGCACTGGCCAAGGGCTGGAATGCTTATGTGCGGGCGGTCAGTGAGCCTTTTGCGCAGAAGGCGCTGTGGCTGACAGCGGAAGCGACGATTTTGGCGGTGCTGTCGAACACCGTGTTTGGGCTGGCGGCGGCGTGGCTGTTGACGAAGTTTGACTTCAAGGGCAAGAGTCTTTTGGGGGCCATTATTGATTTGCCTTTTGCGGTATCGCCGGTGGTGGCGGGCTTGTTCTTTATCATGTTGTTTGGCAGGTTAAGCCCGTTCTACGATACCTTGCAGGCCTATCAGGTGGCGGTGGTGTTTGCGGTGCCGGGGATTGTGCTGGCTACCATCTTTGTGACCCTGCCGTTTATCGCCCGCAGCATTGTGCCGGTGATGGAGGCGCAGGGGCGGCAGGAAGAAGAAGCGGCGGCGCTTATGGGGGCCAGCGGCTGGCGGATTTTTTGGCAGATTACCCTGCCCAATATCAAATGGGGCCTGCTCTACGGCATTATCCTCTGCAGTGCCCGCGCCATGGGTGAGTTCGGGGCGGTATCGGTGGTGTCCGGTCATATCCGGGGCAAGACCAACACCCTGCCGCTGCATATTGAGATTCTCTACAATGAATATAATTTTACGGCGGCTTTTGCTGTGGCGTCGATTCTCGTGATTCTGGCTGTAGTGGTGCTTATCTTACGCAATTTGGTGGAATGGCGGCTGACGAGAGCGGAAAGGACTGGTGAACATGAGTTATGAAGTAGAACTGAAACATATCGAAAAGTATTTCGGCAGTTTCAAGGCGGCTGATGATGCAAGCTTTGGTGTGGAAAAAGGACAGCTGGCAGGACTGTTAGGCCCTTCCGGCAGTGGCAAGACCACGCTTTTGCGGATGTTGGCGGGTTTGGAACAGCCGGATAAGGGTGATATTTGGATTGCCGGGCGGCGGGTTAATGCGATTCCGGCGCGGGAGAGGGGCATTGGCTTTGTGTTTCAGAATTATGCGCTGTTCCGCCATATGACGGTGCGGGATAATCTGGCCTTTGGTTTGCGGGTGCAGAATGTAGATGACCATATTATCAAGGTGCGGACAGATGAACTGTTGGAACTTACGGGCCTTACGGCAGTCGCCAAGCGCTATCCGCAGCAGCTTTCCGGCGGTCAGCGGCAGCGGGTGGCGTTTGCGCGGGCTTTGGCACCCAATCCAAAGGTTCTGCTTTTGGATGAGCCCTTTGCGGCCATTGACGCCAAGGTGCGCAAGGAACTCAGGAGCTGGTTGCGGGAGGCGATTCACAACTTAGGCATTACGAGTTTGTTTGTGACCCATGACCAGGATGAGGCCGTGGAGGTGGCCGATAAAATCATCATCGTCAACAAGGGACGCATTGAACAAGCGGGCAGTCCAGTGGAAATCTATCAGTCACCCCAGACGCCGTTTGTGGCGGACTTTATCGGCGAATCCGTGAAGGTGGAGGACTATACGCGCTTTAAGGGCTTTGGGGACGAGAGTGGTTCGGCAGGCGCGCATCAGGGCATTATCCGGCCGGAGTTTATCGAGCTGGCCAAGGACGAACGGGAGATTTCTTTGCCGCTGGGAGCCGAACAGGGTGTGGTGAAGGCTACCTATTTCCGGGGCAGCAATATGGCGGTGGATATTGAAGTTTGCGGACAGATTTTGCGGGCGGCGCGCAGTCTGGAAAAAGAACCTTTGCAGGTTGGGGATAAGGCGCTGGCCTTTATCCATCGCATTTACAGTTTAGAGGCCGGGCAGACGCGGATTATCGAAAACCACGCCAAGCGGCAGGAGTCCGTAGTGATTTGATAAGGCAGATGAGGATATGAATATACGAGAAGAACAGGCGGATATTTTGCTTATCGGCGGCGGGGCGGCAGGCTGCTATGCGGCGCTTACCTTGGGCGAAAAACACCCGGAATTAAATGTCCTGCTGGTGGATAAGGCCAATATCAAGCGCAGCGGGTGCCTTGCGGCAGGGGTAAATGCGCTGAATGCCTATATCACGCCGGGGCATACGCCGCAGGATTATGTGGATTATGCCAAGGAAGATGCAGCGGGCATTGTGCGGGAGGATTTGCTACTGACCATGAGCAAAGGGCTCAATGACGTAACCGCCAAGCTCGAAAAACTGGGGCTGGTGATTCAGAAAAATCCCGATGGCAGTTACGCGGCGCGGGGCTGGCGCAACATCAAGATCAATGGGGAAAATATCAAGCCACTGCTGGCTAAAGCCGTACTTGACCAATCAAATGTCAACGTCCGAAATCATGTCAATATCGTGGATTATCTTGTGTCTGACGATCAGGTGTGCGGGGCCTGGGGGATTGACTTAAAGCAGGAGGAAATCGTGCTCTTTACCGCCAAGGCGGTAATTTGTGCCACGGGCGGGGCGGCAGGGCTTTATCAGCCTAATCATCCCGGCACTTCCCGCCACAAGATGTGGTACAGTCCCTTTAACACCGGCGCAGGCTATGCGATGGGCCTGCGGGCGGGGGCAGAAATGACTACTTTTGAAATGCGCTTTATCGCCCTGCGCTGTAAGGGGACAATCGCGCCAACCGGCACGATTGCGCAGGGGGTAGGAGCGCCGCAGGTCAACTCCCGCGGGGAAAAGTATCAGGGAAAATACGGCAATACCACGGCGCAGCGCCTTTGGGCGGTGGTTAAGGAAAATCTGTCCGGCAATGGCCCCTGCTATCTGGCTACGCATGGTATCAGCCCGGAGCAGGCGGCGGCTTTGGAACGGGCCTATCTCAATATGGCGCCGGCGCAAACGCTCTTTTGGCGGGAAAGCGGCCTAAGTCCGCAGGAGTTCGATGTGGAAATCGAAGGTTCCGAGCCTTATGTGGTGGGCGGTCATACTGCCAGCGGCTATTGGATTGGTGCTGACCGGTCAACGACTCTGCCGGGACTCTTTGCGGCGGGGGATGTGGCAGGCGGCTGTCCGCAAAAATATGTGACGGGAGCCTTTGTCGAAGGGGAGATAGCCGCCGAATCTGCGGCAAAATTTGCGACCAAGGCTGCAGAGAAAACGGATTTGACTGGCATAAAAGATACGATTATCAGGCAGGTACAGCATTTTAGCGGCACAGCGACAGAGAGCCCCTATACGGCAGAAAGTTTGGAAGAAGCCATGCAGCAGGCTATGGATGAATATGCCGGCGGCATTAAGACGCATTACGGTTATAGCGAAAGTTCCTTAAAGATTGCTGCTAAGCATATCGAGCGTTTGCAAAGTCTTAGCGACAGCCTGCGCGCGGAAGATGCCTATGGGCTAATGAAAATTTTTGAACTGCGGGAACGGCTGCTCGTCTGTCAGGCGCTGTTGGCACATCTGACAGCGCGCAAGGAAAACCGCTGGCCGGGCTTTGCCGAGCATTTGGATTATCCGAAAATGCACGACGAGTTCAAGGTATTTATCAATTCGCGGTTGGAAGAAGGTCAGATTAAGATTATCCGCCGTCCGTTGAACGTGGCGGCAAAGGAGGCGGTCGGATGAGTATCGCCATTGAAAAAGAGAAATGTGTAGGCTGTGGCCTGTGTACGGAGGTCTGCCCGGGAAATCTCCTGCAGCTTCGTGCGGGAAAAGCCGCTATCCGTGATGTGCGGGACTGCTGGGGTTGCACCGCCTGTGTCAAGGAATGTCCACGCAAGGCCATTTATTATTATCTGGCGGCGGACTTGGGCGGCCGTGGCGGGCGGCTCTATGCAGAGAATACGGAAAAAGAAATCAAATGGCAGATAACGTGGCCGGATGGCAGTGCGGATGAAATTGTCACGGCCAAGCAGGAAGCCAATCAATATTAATAAATGGGGGAGCGTTATGGCGCAAGTGGAAACAGCAGATAAATTAGACAAATTGGAAGCCGAAAGCATTTATATTTTGCGGGAGGCATATAAAAAATTAGGTAAACTGGGCATGCTCTGGTCAATTGGCAAGGACTCGACCGTGTTACTCTGGCTGGCAAAAAAAGCCT
The DNA here is from genome assembly GCA_902798865.1 of Pseudoselenomonas ruminantium. GTDB lineage: Bacteria > Bacillota > Negativicutes > Selenomonadales > Selenomonadaceae > Selenomonas_A > Selenomonas_A ruminantium_L. The sequence continues at coordinate 5,766 of CADBYQ010000030.1, forward strand.
TTTATGGTCATTGCCCCTTTCCGTTTATCCATGTGGACACCAAGCACAAGATTCCGGAAATGATTGCCTATCGTGACCGGGTGGCAAAGGAACTGAGCTTGGATTTGATTGTCCATACCAATCAGGCGGCTATCGATGCCGGCATGGGGCCGGACAAAGGGCGTTTGGCGTGCTGTCAGGCATTAAAGACCGAAGGGCTCAAGCAGGTGGTCAAGGAATACGGCTTTGATGGGCTGATTGTGGGCGTGCGCCGCGATGAGGAAGGTTCCCGCTCCAAGGAGCGCGTGTTCAGCGAGCGCAAGGAGGACGATGCCTGGGATTATGCCAACCAGCCACCGGAACTTTGGGATCAGTTCAAGACGGATTTTCCGAAAGGCCATCATATCCGCGTCCATCCATTGCTCGCCTGGAATGAACTGGATATCTGGGAGTACATCCGCCGGGAAAATATTCCCATCATTGATTTGTATTTTGCCAAGAACGGCAGGCGTTACCGCTCGTTGGGCTGCGCCTGCTGCACGGGGCAGATTGAGTCGGAGGCGGACACGCTGGATAAAATCATCGAGGAATTAAAGCATACGACCACCAGCGAGCGGGCCGGACGCAAGCAGGACCAGGAGGATTCCTATGCGATGCAGAAACTGCGGAAAGAGGGGTATATGTAATGGGAAAAGAATTGGAACAGAAAGAAGCAGGGTTGAATATCGTCGTGGTGGGTCATGTTGACCACGGCAAATCCACGGTCATTGGTCGTCTGCTTTACGATACAGACTCTCTGCCGCAGGGAGCCATTGACAAGGTCGAAAAAATCGCGCACGATACGGGCAAGCCGTTCGAATACGCCTATCTGCTGGATGCCTTTGAGGAAGAACAGCAACAGGGCATTACGATTGACACCACACGCATTCAGTTCTCTACCGCTAAGCGCGATTATGTGATTATTGATGCACCGGGTCATAAGGAATTTTTGAAGAATATGATTTCCGGCGCGGCCGGAGCCGAAGCGGCGCTCTTGATTGTCGATGGCAAACAGGGCGTGCAGGAGCAGAGCCGCCGTCATGCCTATATGTTGAGTCTGTTGGGCATCAAAAAGGTTTATGTGCTGGTCAATAAGATGGATTTGGCAGGTTATGCGGAAACGGCCTTTGTCAAAATCAAGCATGATATGGGGGCATTTTTGGCCGAACTGGGCATTTATCCGCTCAAGTATATTCCCGTGTCCGGCTTGCAGGGAGATAATATCGCCAGTAAGTCGGTGCATATGCCGTGGTATCAGGGTGAGCCCTTGCTGGAGGCTTTAGATTTGTTGGAAGGGGAACAGGCGGCAATTGACCGCGCTCTGCGCCTGCCGATTCAGGATGTGTATAAATTCGATTCCCGCCGCATAATCGCAGGACGGATTGAAGCAGGGCAGTTGGCTGTGGGCGATGAAATCGCCATCTATCCCGGCGGACGCAAGACCAAAGTGGTGGCCTTCCCCTATTGGCAGGCAAAAGACCAGCGCACACAGGCTTTTGCCGGTGCGTCCACAGGCATACAGGTGGCCGATGAATTCTTCAACCAGCGGGGCGAAATCATCACGCGGGCTGGCGATACACCGCCACTTACGGGCAAGCGTTTGCGGGTGTCCTTGTTCTGGCTCGGGAAAAAGCCCTTGCAGCTCAACCGCCGTTATAAGTTAAAGCTCGGCACGCAGGAAGTGGAAGCGCAGGTGGAAAGCATTGAAAAGCTTATTGACGCTTCAAGTCTTGACCAGCGGGCGGCGGATACCGTCAAGGAAATCCGGCTCAATGATGTGGCAGAGGTTATCCTGAAACTCAAAGAGGAAATCGCCTTTGACCGCTTTCAGGATTATCAGGCAACAGGCCGCTTTGTACTGGTGGACGGCTATGATGTGGCGGGCGGCGGCATTGTGCTTGCGGCAGAGAAAGAAGCGCATGGTGAGTTCTCCCAGAAGGCAATGCGCTATATCATGAATCACCTGCCGCAGAATGGCGAACTTATTGTTGTGGTCAAGGACGGCGAAATCGTGCGCCTTGAACGCACTGAACGTGAAGTTTTCAGCGGCATAGACGGCGAAGGGATTTAGGGGTATACTTAAAGAAAAAAATTAGGAGAGCTGATACTATGGCATACGATTACAAGGAGCTCAAAGCCCATGGCTTTATGCAGCAGAAACAGCCCGGCTGTTTTTCCATGCGCCTGAAAAGCGTGGGCGGCAAGTTCACCGCTGCCCAGCTGCAGACCGTGCAGGAAGTAGCGGAAAAATTTGGCGAAGGCTATGTGCATCTGACTTCTCGTCAGGGCATTGAGATTCCCTTTATCAAGGAGCAGGATATCGAGGAAGTCAAAAAGGCTTTGGCAGCGGGCGGCTTGACTACGGGCTTTTGCGGCGCGCAGGTGCGTACGATTACGGCTTGTCAGGGCAATGCCGTCTGCCGTTCGGGCCTGATTGATACGGCAAAATTGGCTGAAGAATTTGCCGAGCGCTATGCAGGCAAAATGCTGCCGCATAAGTTCAAGGTGGGCTTTACGGGCTGTCATAACAACTGCCTGAAAACCGAGGAAAACGATATCGGTATCAAAGGCGGCGTAAAGCCTGTTTGGCAGAAGGATAAGTGCAAGCTCTGCGGTGCTTGCGTAAAAATCTGCCCGCGCGGGGCTTTATCCATTGACCGCGAAAAGGGTAAGATTCTTTGGGACAGAAAGAAATGCTATTTCTGCGGCAAATGCACCAAGGGCTGCAAATTCGATGCCTTTGAGAAAAAGACCGGTTTTGTCGTGTCCTTTGGTGGGCTTTATGGCAACCGCATTGCCATCGGCAAGAAGATTGTGCCGCTGATTTACGGTGAGGACAAACTGCGCAAGGCCCTTGATGCGGCGCTGGATTACTTTGAACAGCACGCCAATAAGGGAGAGCGCTTCCGCAATATGCTCGACCGGATTGGTTGGGAGGAGTTTACGCAGATTATCCGTGAGAGCCAGAAGTAAGTCGTTTTCGATTGACATCTATATGCTAAGACGCCCGGTGGCTGATAATACTTTTCCTTCGCCATAGACAAGCTTGTCAAAAGCTGCGGAAAAGTATCATCAGTCACCGGGCTTTTTTCGTATATTATATCGTAGCAATAAAGATTAACCTTTCCCACCAGGATATTGTGAATTTCATGAAGTTCGGTGAAGTTTGATTGAAGTTACCTTGAAGTATATTCAATGGAGTAGAAAATTTTGCAGATAACTTAATTTACTGCCAGTTTGTTCGATATAGTACATATAGGGAGTTTGTTGGAAAGTAAAATTTCCGATGGGGGTTGACAGGGATGAATAGTGGAATCAGACTCTTTGAAGAGAAGAGAAGAGAAGAGAAGAGAAGAGAAGAGAAGAGAAGAGAAGAGAAGAGAAGAGAAGAGAAGAACTTTGATTTTATATATTTGGATATAGAACAACCATCAGGCGTAGCAGAAAGAGGTGTTACGCATAATGGTTGTTTTTGTGTGAATATGAATAAGGGAACCTGTCGTGCCATTTCGTGTTTGGTTGCATGGAGGTGATTCGGCATGGCTATGGTTATAAAAAATAATTCAGCGGCTCAGTTAGCTTTAGGGGAATTGAACAAGAATAACAATAAGCTGTCCAAGAGTTTGCAGAAAGTATCTTCAGGTATGAAATTAAATGGTGCTGAAGATGGGGCTTCGGAATATGCTATATCAGAAAAGATGCGGGTAAGAATTCGCGGATTGAATCAGGATATCGTCAATGCACAGACTGGCAGTAATCTTGTGCGCGTTGCCGAGGGAGGAATTCAGGATATCATTGATAATCTGCGCGATATGAAGGCTATGACTATAAACGCGGCAAATGACCACAACACCGATGCAGACCGGGCGACAATACAGAAGGAATTTGAACAACGTAAGGCTGAAATTGATGATATTGCGGCTACAACGAATTACAACGGCAGATTATTACTGTTAGGCGATTATAAACTGCCACCTGACCGCCTTGAAGAGCCAAACGGTCCACCGACCATAATCAGTTCTGGGGATTATACCATATCTGCTGATGGTGTTTATGAATTTGCGCCCGGCTATACAGGAAATGTAACGATAACTGCTACCAATGTAAAATTGACCCAAAGTAGTACATATTTGAACAACGTCTATATAAATTGTACAAACGATAATACAAATTTATGGGCAGATGGGTTACGCATACAGAATGACGGAACTGTTGATAAAAGTCCGTTACGATTTTCGGGTGGAGGGAATATTCTTCACATCAAAAAATATACCCACCAAAAACCCGGCACTGGATTTGGCGTTACCCAAACCATTTCTAGTGCATTAATAAATGTGGGACAGGGACTGACTATTGTGGGGGAAAAGGGGGAGTTTACATCTCTAGGCATTTCTATGGCTAATACTGCTGGCTTGGTTATTGCCACAGGTGCAGGTATTGGTTCGGATGCCAATGAAAAGAGTAATGCAAATGTAGTAATTCATAATGTGACTGAGTTAAAAGTGGAAGCAGAAAATGGCGCTGGAATTGGCAGCGGTGAAAACGGCAGTATTGGTTCAATTTATGTTGATGGATTAATAGATTGGGGGGCTGGCTCAACAACTAAATCTAGATTATTAACTACAAGTATACAAATAGATGGTAAAAATGGTGCAGGAATTGGTACCGGTGTTAATGGTTCATGTGGTGATATTTATGTTAGTGTAGGTGTTTTGACGCTTTATAATAGAGCATCTGGCAATACAGGTTCCGCATTAGGTACAGGCAGGGACGGGAAAGTAAACGGTTCTATTATTGTAGAATCAGCCGAAGCTAAATTTTCCGCAAATGGTGCGCCGGCTATAGGAAATTATCGGAATGTTTCAGGGAAAATCAAAATCGGGGAAAGTGAATGGTATTCTGATAATGAGCAGTACAATAGCTCTATAGACATTAAGAGAAGATACGATGATGGTGAACCGGAATATACTCCATTGATAATCCATACCGGTACTAAAGCCAATGAAAATCTCAAAGTGTATATCAACGATATGCGCACAAAGTCCATGGGACTTAGCAATGTAAAAGTAATTCCTCGTGAAGCTGCAGTGGCGGCGCTGTCATCGATAGATGATGCGGTTAATTATGCACTTGATGAAAACACCCGCATGGGGGCATATCAGTCACGTTTGAAATTTACCATCGACAACCTGACTACTGCCAGCGAAAATACGCAGGCATCAGAATCGGTCATTCGTGACGCTGACATGGCTAAATCTATGACCGAATACACTAAGAGCAATGTATTAGCCCAGGCGGCGCAATCCATGCTGGCACAAGCTAACCAAAGTTCTGCCAGCGTATTGTCACTTTTACAATAAAGTGGTCATAAACTGCATGAAAGCATTTTACATCGCAGTGCAAAGCCTAAGGAGGAGCGGGCAGGCGATGGCTTTCGGGAGCGTTTGGCAAGCTTGTCTAAGCGGACGAAAGTTATTGCCTCCCCGCCCCTCCGCCTTTTGTTGCGAAAAAATATGGAAATTTTTTCTAAAACACTATTGACATAATAGGTGTAACACTGTAATATATAGACATGCTAAAAACATTTGGCATACAACCTAAAAAGAGAAAAGAACTGACCAAAAAAATTGGAGGTTCCAGAAGCAAGACCCTTGGCATGAAGGGAGCTTTTGGAACCTCTTTTTGATGATGAAAGGGGATTTTATTTATGAGCCAGTACAAATTTGAAACCTTGCAGTTACATGTGGGACAGGAACAGCCGGACCCGGCATCCGATGCCCGTGCAGTACCTATTTATCAGACCACTTCCTATGTATTCCGCAACAGCCAGCACGCTGCTGACCGTTTTGGCCTGGCTGATGCCGGTAACATTTACGGCCGTCTGACCAACTCCACGCAGGATGTGTTTGAAAAACGCATCGCTGCTCTGGAAGGTGGTACGGCAGCTCTGGCCGTTGCTTCCGGTGCTGCAGCCATCACCTATACGATTCAGGCGTTGGCAGCAAATGGCGGTCATATCGTAGCACAGAAGACCATCTACGGAGGCAGCTACAACCTGCTGGCTCATACCCTGCCGGACTTTGGTGTGGAAACCACTTTTGTCGATGCCCATAACCTTGCCGAAGTAGAAGGGGCAATTAAGGAAAATACGAGAGCCATTTATCTCGAAACGTTGGGCAACCCCAACAGCGATATTCCCGATATTGATGCTATCGCCGAAATCGCACACAAACATGGTCTGCCGCTGGTTATCGACAACACCTTCGGCACGCCGTATCTCATCCGTCCGATTGAACATGGTGCAGATATCGTCGTACATTCGGCAACGAAGTTCATCGGCGGTCATGGTACGACCCTGGGCGGTGTAATCGTTGAAGCGGGCAAGTTTGACTGGAAAGCCAGCGGCAAATATCCCGGCATTGCAGCACCGAACCCGAGCTATCATGGGGTATCCTTCTACGATGTAGTTGGCCCGGCTGCTTTTGTCACCTATATCCGCGCTATCCTGCTCCGCGATACGGGCGCAACCATTTCCCCGTTCAATTCTTTCTTGCTGCTGCAGGGCGTAGAAACACTCTCCCTGCGTCTTGACCGCCATGCAGAAAACACGAAGAAAGTGGTGGAATTCCTGAGCAAGCATCCGCAGGTGGCTAAGGTTAACCATCCGTCCCTGCCGGATCATCCGGACCATGCACTCTACGAAAAGTATTTCCCGAACGGTGGTGCATCCATCTTCACGTTCGAAATCAAGGGTGGCAAAGAAGCGGCTTGGAAGTTTATCGACAATCTGGAAATCTTCTCTCTGCTCGCTAACGTGGCTGATGTCAAGAGCCTTGTCATTCATCCGGCATCCACGACGCATTCCCAGCTGACGGATGAGGAACTGGCAGACCAGGGCATTTCCCAGAGCACCATCCGTCTGTCCATCGGTACGGAACATATTGATGACATCATTGCAGACCTCGAAAAAGGTTTTGCAGCTGCCAAATAACGACAAGGAGGAATTTTGTCATGGCAAAGATTTACAACAGTGTAACAGAGCTTATCGGCAATACGCCGCTTTTAAAAGCAAATAATTTCATTGAAGCAAATGACCTGCAGGCCAATGTTCTGGTCAAGCTGGAATATCTGAATCCTGCCGGCAGCGTCAAAGACCGCATTGCCAAAGCCATGATTGAACAGGCGGAAAAGGAAGGTAAAATCACCCAGGACACGGTGATTATCGAGCCGACCAGTGGTAATACGGGCATTGGGCTGGCCAGTTTTGCCGCAGCCCGTGGTTATAAAGCCGTTTTGACCATGCCGGAAACCATGAGCGTGGAGCGCCGCAATCTCCTGAAGGCCTATGGTGCACAGATTGTGCTGACCGATGGCGCTAAGGGCATGAAGGGCGCCATTGCCAAGGCGGAAGAACTGGCAAAAGAGACGCCGAATGCGTTCATCCCATCCCAGTTTACGAATCAGGCAAACCCGGCTATTCACGAAGCAACGACCGGCCCGGAAATCTGGCAGGATGCGGAAGGCAAAGTCGATGCCTTTATCGCTGGTGTAGGCACGGGCGGCACGCTTACGGGCGTAGGCCGTTATCTCAAAAAGCAGAAGGCAGATGTACATGTCGTAGCCGTAGAGCCGGAAAGCTCGCCGGTACTCAGCAAGGGGACGGCAGGCCCGCACAAGATTCAGGGCATTGGCGCAGGTTTTGTGCCGGAAACGCTCGATACCAAGGTCTACGATGAAGTTCTGCCCATCAGCAACGAAGATGCCTTCAAGTATGGCCGTCAGTTTGCCCATAGCGAAGGCGTGCTGGTTGGTATCTCCGCTGGTGCAGCACTGGCTGCAGCCGTAAAACTGGCTCAGCGTCCGGAATATAAAGGCAAGAACATTGTGGTCCTGCTGCCGGATACCGGAGATAGATACCTTTCCACGGAACTCTTTAACGATTAACCGCTCACTCCAATATAAAATGGCACTGTCCGAAAAATTCCTGGACAGTGCCATTTGTATTAGAGCAGATCGGTTAATTTTTTGCCATAGAAAAAATCGTGTACGAGACTGCTGTATTCCTTCCATAAAGGGAGCGTCTTGCAAATGTTTGTGCGGGTACATTCATAATTGGGGTCAGCCAGACAGGCAACAGGGGAAAGGGAGCCTTCCATCAGTTCGATGATTTCGCCCACATTGTATTCCTGCGGGCGGCGGCAGAGCTTATAGCCGCCGCCTTTGCCACTGGCACCGACCACCATACCGGCAGCAACCAAATCCTTTACGATAATCTCCAAATACTTCTTGGAAATCTCCTGTCGTGCCGCAATATCTTTTAAGGGAATATATTTACTATTTTCGTTTTCTGCCAAGTCAAGCATGACGCGCAGGGCATAACGCCCACGAGTGGAAATCATGTAACCATCTCCTTTATCTATTTTGACCCATTATACCGCAAGGTGAATAGGCTTGCAAGAATTTCATATTTTTTTCATTTTAGGTGTTGACATATGGATACAACTCGTGTAATATAATACAAGTCGCCAGGCGAGAGCACAGAAAACACAATCCAGCAAGCCTTGATTGGCAAGGGATTGTAACAGATTGCTTTCGAATTTAGACAAAAAAGAAAAATTAAAAAGTTCTTGACAGTCTAAAATAAATGCGATATGATAAATGAGTCGCTTGAAGCGACAGGCACTTCAAAAGAAGCGCTAAACAAGATTGTTCTTTGAAAACTAAACAATGCAAATAATCATGCAACATGATTAAAGCCAGATGTTAGTAGAAACTTTTAGTTTCTAATCAAAACATCGATTGGTATGAACAACATAGCAATCGGCAATTTCTTTAATAGATAATTGAGAGCCAATCAAGGTTCTTCATAAATTTTATGGAGAGTTTGATCCTGGCTCAGGACGAACGCTGGCGGCGTGCTTAACACATGCAAGTCGAACGAGACGATTTTAAGCTTGC
>CADBYQ010000031.1:0-14581 GCA_902798865.1 Pseudoselenomonas ruminantium
TTCGTCTATCAGGCCGATAAAATCCTCACGGAAACGGCGGAGAAGCGCCTGCAGGCCATGAAGGAATTTGCCGAACTCGGCGCGGGCTTCAAGATTGCCATGCGGGATTTGGAAATCCGTGGCGCGGGCAACCTTTTAGGCTCTCAGCAGCATGGGCATATTGCCAGTGTCGGTTTTGAAATGTACTGCAAGCTCCTTGAAGAAGCTGTGGATAAACTGCAGCATGGGGAAAAAGAAGTGGCGGAAGTGCAGCCTGACCCCATTATCGACTTGCAGGTAGAAGCTTATATCGACGGCGATTATGTCAGCGACGCCATGCACAAGATTGAAATTTACCAGCGCATTGCCGGAATTCGCAGCAATGAGGAAATACAAAATCTTCTCGATGAACTCATTGACCGTTTTGGCGAACCTACACCGGCGGTGATGAATCTTTTAGAAGTGGCCAAAATCAAAAACTATGCGCGGGAGCTCAAAATCCGCACCATCAGTGAACTGCCCAAGGCGCTGGATTTGTATATTCTGCCGGGGCACCGTTTGCCGGCTAAAGGACTTTTGGCCGTGGATAAGGTATTGGGGCGCAGTATGCGCTCCCTGCCGGGGAAAAACGGTTATCGGTTCGTCATCCATGAGAGTCAGAAAAAGCAGATAACGAATTTTGTTTTGCGCCTGTTGCTTTTGGCAAGCGGCAATGCAGAAGCAGCTCAGCAGCAGGCTGAACCAACAAGTAAAAAAATTACAGCAAGGAAATGAGATAAATGGCAAAGATAACAGTATTAGGCTTAGGCCCCGGCCATGCGGGGCTTATAACCAGAGAAAGCTGGGCGATGATGGAGAGCGCGCAGCACCTTATTCTGCGCACGAAAATACATCCGACCGTTGCGGCTTTGGATGAGGCAGGTATAAAGTACACGACCTATGATGGCTATTATGAGGAAGCTGCAGACTTTGAAACCCTTTACCGCAGCATAGCAGAAGATTTGCTGAAAAAAGCGGCAGATTTAGGCGAACTGGTCTATGTGGTTCCGGGCAGCCCGCTGGTGGCCGAACGGACGGTGGTTTTGCTGCGTGACTTGTCCCAAGGGACAGAGGTGGAAGTGGATATTCGTCCCGGCATGAGCTTTGTCGAGGTTATGTACACGCGTTTGGGCATTGACCCGGTGGAGGGGCTGACCATACTCGATGCACTCGATATTGAAACGTTAAAGGAGACACCGGCTCAATCGCTGATTATCACACAGGTTTACAGCCAGCCCATCGCCTCCGATGCCAAATTGATGCTCATGGATTTATATCCGGATGAATATGAGATAACCTATATTCACAATTTGGCGATGGCGGACGAAAGCATTCGTCAAATTCCGCTTTATGAACTTGACCGTCAGCCGGATTTAGACCATCTGACCAGCCTCTATATTCGTCCTTTGGCGGGAAAAAAGGGCTGAAACAGGCTAAATTTGCGGCTTTATCAGGCTTTTTTGCGGAAAACCCTTGATTTTTCCGGGCGTTTCTGTTAAATTCTCTTATAGCGGAGCAAACCGCAGGGCTGGCGGCCTGCCGTCAGCAGTAATAATCTTCTTTAAGGAGGCTACGCTCATGAATAAAACTGAATTAGTAGCTAATATCGCAGAAAAATCCGGTCTGACGAAAAAGGATGCTGAAAAAGCTCTGGGTGCTTTCTTTGAAAGCGTACAGCAGGCTCTGATTGAGGGCGACCGTGTGCAGCTCATCGGCTTCGGTACTTTTGAAGTGAAAGAACGCGCTGCTCGCAAAGGCCGTAACCCCCAGACGGGCAAAGAAATTGAAATTCCGGCAGCTAAAAACCCGGTTTTCAAGGCTGGCAAGGCATTGAAGGATGCAGTCAACGGCTGATTAAACAAATAAGAAAAACCGTGCCCTTCGGGGCACGGTTTTTGTGCTAACAGGAGAAGATTATGCAGGAAAAACGAATTTTAATTTCCGGGGGAACCTCGGGAATCGGTTTAGCCGCGGCAAAATTATTTTTATCGGCGGGGGCCAAGGTGGCTTTGCTGGGCAGGTCGGCTCAGCGGGGCGAAGCGGCACTGCAGGAACTTGGCGAAAATGAGCAGGCGATATTCGTTCAAGGGGATGTCAGCCGGCGGGCGGATTGCCAACGAGTCGTACAGCAGGTGGAAACGCTTTGGGGCGGCCTGGATGTGCTCGTCAATTCCGCAGGCATTTATGTGGAAGGTGCCATTGAAGACATGACGGAAGAACAGATTGCCTCAGTTCTGGATATCAACGTGAAGGGCACTTATTATCTGAGTCAGGCATCTGTGCCGCTCTTAAAGAAAGCAAAAGGCAATATCGTGAATGTGGCCTCCGATGCGGGTGTTCATGGCAATTACTACTGCAGTCTCTATTGCGCCAGCAAGGGCGCTGTCGTACTGTTTACAAAAGCTTTAGCGTTGGAACTGGCCGGCTTTGGCGTGCGGGTCAATGCGATTGCGCCCGGCGATATTATGACGCCGTTGACGGAAACACAGCTGGCAGCAGCGCCGAACCGGGAGGAGGCCCTGCGGGAAATGGCTTCGGTTTACCCGTTGGGCCGTATTGGTACACCACAGGAGGCGGCGGCGGCCATTAAGTTTTTGGCCTCTGTTGAGGCCGGCTTTATTACGGGGACGATTTTAAGCGTAGATGGTGGTCTGACTGCCTGATTTGTGATACAATAGGCAGGTGTGAAATGTTGCGGGCGAGAGGGAGCGATACGGATGGCAGCGAAGAAAATTTTAATATTGACAGCATCCATTGGCTCCGGTCATATTAAGGCAGCTGAGGCGGTGGCCGAGGAACTCGTGCGGCAGCAGCCGGGGGCCGAAATCACCACTGTAGATTTTATGGCTCGTTCTACGTCCTTTTGGCATTGGCTGACGAAGAAAATCTATCTGGAAATGCTCAATTTCGTTCCCAATCTTTACGATGTGTTTTATCAGCTTTCCAGCAGTGAAACTGGTGGCAGCTGCGGCAAGAATATGTTTGCCCTGTTTATGCTCCCAGTGTTTAACCGCCTGCAGGCAAAATATCAACCGGACTGCGTTATCTGTACGCATCCCTTTCCAGCGGGGACGGTTTCTCTTTGGAAGGAGCGTCATCACAGCAAGCTGCCGCTGTCTGTGGTGATGACGGATTATTCCCTGCATCCCATGTGGCTGTGCAAAGGCGTGGACAACTATTTTATGGCTACTGAGGATATGCGGCAGGGGATGATTGCGCAGGGATTTGCAGCGGAGACGCTTCATGCTGAAGGCATTCCCATCAGTGCGGATGTACAGGGCCTGCCGATAAAAGATGAGCTGCGCAAAATGCTGGGTATTGCCCTGGAAAAGCGTGTGATTCTGCTAATGGGCGGTGGCTTAGGACTCGGCGGCATTGAACGCACCTTACAGGAACTGGAAAAAATAAAACAGTCTTTGGTACTGCTGGTGGTTGCCGGACGCAATGAACAGTTGCAGCAGCAGGCAGAAGATTTTGCTCTGGGTTCACATCATACTATTCGCACCTGGGGCTATACTAATGAGGTGAAACGGCTGATGGGGGCGGCGGACCTCTTGATTACCAAACCAGGAGCCCTGACCATTAGTGAGGCCTTTGCACTCGGAACGCCGATGCTTTTGCATGACCCTATACCGGGGCCGGAAACGGAAAATGCCGTCTATGCGACCCGTCACGGTGCTGCAGTATGGCTTCATCCCGGGGAGAAACTGGCCGCAGCTGTGGAAGAAATCTTCCGAGGAGATAGCCTTTCCACGATGCAGGAACAGGCATTGAAGCGGGCAAGACCACTAGCCAGTAAAAAAATCGTGAAAATAATTTTGTCGGCAGCAGGTTTTTAGCCCTATTACAGGGAATAATATAATTGCAGGTTTCGCATTAGCAATTTTTGAGAAGATTGGTGATAGCATGGCGGTATTTCAACTGCAAAAAAATGGAACCAATTATATATGCCCAAAATGTGGCCGTCTCTTGCGTTTTGTCGATGGCACGGCAGTACAGATTGTTGAAGGCCGTGCCGATATGGCCTCGATTTTGCCCAAATATGAATGCCATTCCTGTGGTGTTTATTTCCAGGAATTGTTGGGGTCCGGGTTTTATGATGAACATGACCTGCCGAAAACAGAAGGTGGCGCAAAAAATAAGGACAATTGGGTAGCTACGGGAAATCTAAAACCCATGGAGCTTAAACGCGATGCCAATAATCAATGTCTTTGCCCCCGCTGCGGGGAGATGATGGACTACGTAGAAGGCAGGGCGGTGACGCTCGTCAATGGGCGGCCGGATATGGAAAACGTTAAAGACCATTTCCATTGTTCCAACTGCGATTCTTATTTTCGCCGGATTGCAACCACAAATTATTTTCAATGGTCAGAAAAATAGATTTGACTTGCCATGAAAAAAAATTGCGGTTATTATAGAGTAGATTGAATTTTTAAGGAGGAGGGATGATGATGAAACCAAGAAAACAGCGTGGCATAAATTGGTTTGCGCTGATTATGCTGGGCATTATTGTCTACTTTTCCTCGATTCTGATTTCTCAGCAGGTATATTTAAGCCAAGCCGCAGATGATTATGCATCGGCAAAGTCCAGATTAGAGGCTGCCGAGAAGGAAAATGCTGCTCTAAAAGAAGAAGCCCGGCAGTTAAACGAGCTGAGTTATATTGAAAAAGTTGCCCGGGAGGAACTGGGCATGACCAGAGCGGGGGAACTTCCCTACAGCGTTGGTCACAAGTAAGCATTTAGCGTTGTATGCCTTGACACTCCTGAGTTGTCAAGGGTATAATAAATCCTGTATTTTCAAATACTCTAAGGAGGAAGAATTAATTTGTCCATTGAAGTTGGCAGCGTGCTGGATGGTGTCGTATCGGGCATCACGAATTTTGGAGCATTTATTGAATTGCCAGAGGGGAAAACCGGACTTGTACATATTTCAGAAGTTGCAGATGAGTATGTAAAGGACGTCCATGACTTTCTGGCAGAAAAAGACAAGGTTAAGGTAAAGGTAGTAGCTATTGATGAAAAAGGCAAGATTGGTCTTTCCATCAAGCAGCTGCAGGAGAAAAAGGCAGAGGAGACATCCGAAGCCCCAGCTCGTGAGCGTTCTTCCTTCCGTGCCCCCAGAAATAATTTTGGTGGCCGTGACTTTAGAAAACCGAATCGTTACAGTGCTACTTCGGCGTCTTTTGAGGATAAGCTTTCCAAATTCCTCAAGGACAGCGATGAGCGTCTGACGGACTTGCGCCGCAAGACTGATTCCAAGCGCGGCGGGCGTGGTTCCCGTCGTGATTGATGGTCTGGCATAAACTGGAAGCACTCTGCAAAGGGTGCTTTTATACTTTATGGTTGGGACGTTTGTTATGCGGGAAAAAGTAGAGCAGTTTTGTAACCGGTATAAGCTGTTGCCGGATGGCAGCAGAATTTTGGTGGCTTGTTCCGGTGGCGCAGATTCTATGGCCCTATTGGATATTCTGAGAAAACTGGCACATCGTCACCAGTGGCAGATTTTTGCGGCTCATTATGAACATGGTATCCGGGGAGATGACTCTTTGGCTGATGCGGCCTTCGTGGCTGATTTCTGCCGAATGCATCGGATTCCCTGTTTTGTCGAACATGGACAGGTGCCGCAGGCTGCCAGGGAAAGCGGCCAGACTTTGGAGCAGGCTGCCCGCACGCTGCGCTATGCTTTTTTGCAGCGTATTTGTGAGCAGCAGGAATTCGACTATATGGCAACTGCCCATCATGCCGATGACCAGGCCGAGACTGTGCTGATGCGCATCCTGCGGGGAACCGGCATAAAAGGCCTCGGCGCTATGCGTCCGCGAAGTGGTCATCTTGTACGTCCTTTGCTGGATGTAAGCAAGACTGAGATTCTTGCCTATTGTCAGGCGGAAGGTTTGGCGTTTCGGGAGGATGCTACCAATTGGGTGGCGGATTGTACGCGTAACCGTTTGCGTCTGGAACTGCTGCCCCAAATCCGGCGGGAATACAACCCCGAAATAAGCCGTGCGCTATGCCATCTGGCTGAGGTGGCGACAGAGGAGGAAGATTTCCTTCAGACGGAAATTGGCCGTTATTGGACCGATGAACGCTATGTGCGGCAACAGGATGGTGCATTACGGCAGCAGCCGGTAAACGCTTTGCATCCTGCTCTGCAGCGGGGGTTGATTCGCAAGCTATGGGAGCAGGCAACGGGTTCAGCTCTTGACCTCAGTTATCAGCAGACGGAGTTAATCCGTTCGCTGCTCAGGCAGGGGACAACGGGCAGTCGGCAGGAACTTTCCCATCGTTATACTGCACATTTGGCCTATGGTTATCTGATGGTTGATCAGGTGAAAACGAAGGGCCATATGGAAGAATTATATAACCTGCCGGAGACCGTGCTGACCATACCTGGCACAATCTGTTGGGGAAAGTATCAGCTGGTTGCAGAATGGCGGGCATGGGATGGTGGCAAAACGCTGCCGCATGAGCTCTATCTGCAGCCGCAGAATTTTTCAGCGGAGTTGGTTTTGCGTACCCGCAGGCCGGGGGATTATATCCAGCTTCCTGCAGGCCGTAAGACACTGAAAAAATTAATGATTGATGATAAGATTCCGCAGGCACAGCGGGCGGAGATGCCTTTGCTGGCAGCAGGCAGTGAAATCATCTGGATGATTGGCCGCAGGCGCAGCGCAAGATGTTTGCAGGGCGTTTGCGATAATCATAAAGTTTTGTATCTCAGTTTAGAGGAGAGAGGAAATTAAACATGTTACATGAAGATATCGAAAAGGTAGTTTTTTCGGAAGAACAGATTCAGAACCGCATTGCGGAAATGGCAAAAGAAATTACGGAAGATTATAAGGATGTAAAAGAGGACATCTTCTGCGTGGCCATTATGAAGGGCGCTGTGATGTTCTATACGGATTTACTGCGCAAGCTGGAATTACCGGTACATCTTGACTTTATGATTGCTTCCAGCTATGGCAATGGCACATCTACCACAGGTTCGGTAAAGATTTTGAAGGATTTGGACTACGACATAGAAGGAAAACATCTTATCGTTATCGAAGATATTATAGATTCGGGTACGACTATGAATTATCTGAATAAGTATTTCAAGGAGCGCAAGCCGAAGTCCATCAAGCTTTGTTCTCTGCTCTCCAAGCCTTCCCGCAGACGGGTTGATGTGCCTATCGACTATTGCGGATTTGAAGTGCCGGATGAATTCCTGGTCGGTTATGGTCTTGACTATGCGGAAATTTACCGCAATCTGCCGTATATCGGTGTGTTAAAGCCCGAGATTTACACAGAACAATAAAAATCCTGAGAGGCATTGACTTCTCGGAAGGAGGGCAATGGATTGAATAAGTTTCTACGCAATGTAGGGTTCTATTTGTTGATTATTCTGGTCGCGATTTCCATCATTGACTACTTTTCGACAAGGAACACAACGAAGCAGGAAGTGGGGTATACCAATTTCCTGCAGCAGGTGGATGAAGGCAAGGTAACAAAGGTTGTCCTCATTCAGAATACCATTCGTGGTACGCTGTCTGATGGTACGGAGTTTACGACGATTACCCCGGACAATCCGAACCGCGACCCGAAGCTCTTTGATAAACTCTCGGCCAAGGGAGTGGAGATCAATGCGGAAAATCCGCCGGAACCACCCTGGTGGTCCACGATGTTCTCGTCCCTGTTGCCGATACTCCTGCTCGTCGGTGTATGGTTCTTCATCATGCAGCAGACGCAGGGCGGTGGCGGCCGGGTGATGTCCTTTGGCAAAAGCCGTGCTCGCATGAGCGGTTCGGATAAGATCAAGGTCAACTTCAAGGATGTTGCCGGAGCTGATGAAGCCAAGCAGGAACTTGAGGAAGTGGTTGAGTTCCTGAAGCATCCCAAGAAGTACAACGATTTGGGTGCCCGCATTCCGAAGGGTGTACTGCTCTTTGGCCCTCCGGGTACTGGTAAGACCCTCTTGGCGCGTGCCGTTGCCGGTGAAGCAGGCGTGCCGTTCTTCTCCATTTCCGGTTCGGATTTCGTGGAGATGTTCGTCGGTGTCGGTGCTTCCCGTGTGCGTGACCTCTTTGACCAGGCCAAGAAGAATGCGCCCTGTATCGTATTCATCGATGAAATCGATGCTGTAGGCCGTCAGCGTGGTGCTGGCGTCGGCGGCGGTCACGATGAACGTGAGCAGACGCTTAACCAGTTGCTCGTCGAAATGGATGGTTTTGCTGCTAACGAAGGCATTATCATCATCGCTGCGACCAACCGTCCGGACATCCTCGACCCCGCGCTTCTGCGTCCGGGCCGCTTCGACCGTCAGATTGTGGTGGACAAGCCCGATGTGCGCGGAAGACTAGCAATCCTTAAAGTACATACTTCCGGCAAGCCGGTGGATGAAGGCGCAGACCTCGACATCCTGGCACGCCGTACCCCGGGCTTTACCGGTGCTGACCTCAGCAACCTCGTGAATGAAGCAGCTCTCTTGGCTGCCCGCCGGGATAAGAAGAAGATTTACATGCAGGAACTCGAGGAAGCCATTGAGCGCGTTATGGCCGGTCCTGAGCGCAAGTCCCACATCATGAACGATGAGGAAAAGCGCCTGACGGCTTACCACGAAGGCGGTCATACCCTCGTGGGCATGATGCTCAAGCATGCAGACCCTGTGCATAAGGTTACGATTATTCCGCGCGGCCGCGCCGGTGGTTACACGCTGATGCTGCCGAAGGAAGACCGCAACTATGCAACCAAGTCTGAGCTGCTTGATAAACTCAAGGTCGCTATGGGCGGCCGGGTGGCGGAAGAAATCGTGCTCAAGGAAATCAGCACGGGCGCTTCCCAGGACATCCAGCAGGCAACGCGTATGGTGCGCGGCATGGTCATGCAGTACGGCATGAGCGATGTGCTGGGCCCTGTGGCTTATGGTGAAAGCCAGAACCATCAGGTATTCTTGGGCCGTGACTTCCATCAGGAACGCAACTACTCCGAAGAAGTAGCCAGCGAAATTGATAAGGAAGTTCGCAAGTACCTCGAAGACGCCTATGAGGCCTGCCGTAAGATTATTACGGAGAACCGCGACAAGCTGGAGCTTATCGCTCAGGCCCTTATGGAACGCGAAACCCTCACCGCCAAGCAGCTTGAAGAACTGCTCGAAACGGGAAAGATTTCCGAGGAAGAGACTAAGGAACCGCCGAAGGATGATAACAATGGTCCAAAAGATGGTGACCCTGCTTTGATTCCGCCGACGACTTTGGTACAGCAGGCACAGAACGAAGCCCTTGATGCTGAAGCAGAAAAGGAAAAAGAGCCTGTTCCCGTTGGGGAAATCAAGGAACCAAAATTCAATGTGACGCATTACGACAAGTAAATATGCATGAAAAAAACTGCAGGTTGGAAAAAGCCTGCAGGTTTTTTGTGCATTTAATTTTTCTTTTTGGCCAGCCAGCGGGAGGCCTGTTCCTGTTTGCGGACCAGTACCCTGTCCTTGTAGATATCTTCAATCACCA
Source organism: Pseudoselenomonas ruminantium (assembly GCA_902798865.1). Classification (GTDB taxonomy): domain Bacteria; phylum Bacillota; class Negativicutes; order Selenomonadales; family Selenomonadaceae; genus Selenomonas_A; species Selenomonas_A ruminantium_L. The sequence goes on from CADBYQ010000031.1 coordinate 9,505, forward strand.
ATTTGCAGATGACAATGAAGGGAACTGCCAAAAACATACCGGCACCGCCCAAAAGTTCACCGCCCAGCACAATGCCGAGAATGATGGCGATGGGGTGCAGATTCAGAGATTTGCCAATCAGCGTCGGATAGACGAAGTTGTGATTCACCTGCGTTAATAGCAGATAGAAACCTGCTGTCTGCAGGGCAACGACCGGATCGACTGTCGCAGTCAACAGCGTACCGAAAGCCGATGCCACCGTAGGCCCGAGCACCGGGATGAATTCACAGATGCCGGATACCACAGCGAATACCGAGGCATAAGGTAGATGACGGATGGTGAAGTACAAGAAGACAATCACCGCAGTGATACAGCAGATGACCAGCTGACTGCAGATATATATCCGCAGGGCACTTAAAATCCTATCAAAGAGCTGCATGACCCGCCGGTAATCTCGCGTGGGAAAAAGCCCGGCCAGATAGCTTTTTATCTGTTCGCCGTCTTTGAGCAGATAAAAGGTAACGAAGAAGATAATCACGAGGTCAATGACCTTGCTGAACAAGGATAAAAGCAGAGTCAACGAGGACTTTAGTGCCGTCATGCTGGCGTTTTTCATCTCTGCCCAGATATCATCCAGCTCGCTTTGCAGGAAATCCGATTCCTGCAGCCAGGCAATGCTTTGCACTTTTTCGGTAATCTGCGGGAAATCGGTGACAAAGCGGCTGAAGGTCGGGATGAAGCTTTTGGATACCAACATCAAAAGCAGCAGGGCAAGGCTGATAAAGCACAACAGGATCAGCCCGGCCGCTAATGCGCGGGGCATTTTTTCGGCCAGTTTGTTTGTCAGAGGCAGCAGCAAAAGCTGTAACAGCAGCGAGATAAAGATGATAAATGCCAACTGGGGCATATACCAAAAGGTCGACAGGAGCACAATAAAGTATAGTGCCAAAAAGATAGAGGTACGATATTTTTTGATGGACATAGGGACTCCTGCTTATTTGATTTTGTTCAAGCGGTCAGCCAGTGTGCTGGCACTTTCATCGCCTGTGGTGCAGGTGATAATGGGCTGCTGGCCAAGCATGACGGTGTTGCCGTTGGTATAGGCGTTTTGGTTATTGTGTCCATTGTGGTAAGCTGCTGCCAGATTGCCCATGACGAAATATGCTCGTTCCTTAGCGCTCATGCCACCGGCAGCGGCCGGGGTGCAGAATACTTTGGTATTGACCTTGACCACGCCGTCGTTGTTGGTAACATGACCGTTGCTGTACTGATTGAGCTTCTTGGCATAGGCATCCCGACGGTCATCGTTGGCCGGATGGTCAGAGAGGAACTGTTCGAAAGAAGAAGGTTGGCTCTTGGACAAATCCATGACGCGCTGCCAGACCGCTGCACAGGCGCCGGGATTATAGCCGGCACGGCTGACGTAGTCAAATGCTAAAGCATCGGCTTCCCGTTCCATCGGTTTGGTAATATGGCGGTTGTTTATCACCGTGGCCATGATTACGCCGACCTGAGAGCCGGTGGCCGCGCCTAAAATCTGCATGTTCAGGGATTGACGGGCACCTTTGGCCGGATGGTCTTTTTGCCCATGACCCATTTCGTGCGCCAGGACTACAGCAATTTCGTCTTCGTTTTTCAAGACTTTGTACAAGCCGGTATTGACACTCAGATTATGGCCAAGCGTGCAGAAGGCATTGAAGCTTTGTTCGTTGTTGATGAAGTAATTATAAGGTTTTTTGTAAATAGAGGAATCTGTAGCACCAATGCCCCGGGTCAGATTCGTCATGATGCGGGTCAACTGCTCGTTGAGGTAGGCATCACCGTTGACACCGTATTGTTGCTTCATTTGGGCAAATAATTCCTGACGCCCCGGCTCCGTATTGTTGTATTTGTTGATGGTGCTGCTCAACTGACTATGAGCAGCTGCCCCGGAGATAACGGCGCCGATAATGCTGGCCGTACTGGCCTCGGCAGCAGGGGGGGCACTGGGCGCATAACTGATAGGCAGGGACAGACAAAGTGCAGTAAGTCCTGTGAGTATTTTTTTCTGTAAGTTTTTCTTATTCATCATCCACGACCTCCTAAAACACATTTCTCATCTATATTCATTATAGCGAAAAAAGATAAGATTGTGTTAATTTTCCTTAATTTTTAATGGGAATTTAACGATAATATAAGTGGAGCGTTGGCATGGTCAAGGAAAGACGTCTGCCATAACGCTACTTTTGGCTGGAAGGCAGGGAAGCATGATGCAGGAAAAAACTTGGCGCACTTGCCGGCTGATGATGAATGGGCTGGCGCATAAGGTGCAGTATAATCAGGCAACGATTGACAATTTGTTTTTGCCTTTTCTGCGGCGCATGAGTAAGAGACAGCAGAAACTCGGGCGGCGTATGGTGGTGTTTTTGGCCGCACCGCCGGGCGTGGGGAAATCCACCTTGGCACTATTTTTGGAAAGGCTGTCCAATACGGATGCGGAGCTTGTGCCGGTGCAGGCGTTGGGGGTAGAGGGGTTCCGTTATCCGCAGGTTTATCTCAATAGGAACAGTATCGAGCAGGATGGAAAAACGATACCGCTCAATAATCTCAAAGGCGGCCCGGAAACCTTTGCGGTGGATAAGCTTATTGGCAAACTTACGGATATGCGCAAGCAGGATGTCCGTTGGCCGATTTATGACCGGACGATTCACGATATTGTCGAGGAAATTGTAACTGTGCGCAGGCCGATTGTCATTGTCGAGGGTACTTGGCTGCTTTTGGGCGAGGCACGTTGGCAAAATGTCCACTCCTTGGCTGATTACAGCCTTTTTATTAGTGCTGACCCGTTAGATCTCAAAGAGCGTTTGCTCTGCCATAAAATGGCTGGTGGTAGCACACGCGAAGCCGCTGTAAAATTTTATCAGCAAAAAGATCGCTTGCATGTGGAACGCTGTTTGAAAAAATCCTGGCCGGCTGAAGAAACCTGGCAGCTGCTATCCGACGGCGACTATCAGCTGAAACGCAGGATTATGCCCACGAGAATGGTGGACAGAAATGCCTTATGGAAAAAGCCGGATGTACAGCTGGACAACACCTTGCTGGGCGGATTAAACAACCGCAATGCCGGCCAGGGCATACAGCCGCCGCTTTATGATGAAGGCTATGCCCACGGCATGGAAGAAGCCCGCAAGTCCATTTTAAAGAAACTCTACGAAAGCGGCACCATGAGCAGCAAAGCCATTCTGGACACTTTCCAGGTCACCGCAGAGGAACTCAGGGACATCATCAAGTGACAGCGTAAAAGAAGTGTAATGTAAGCCAAACTCGCGCCTGTGAGCAAAGGCAAGTTTTGCTTATAAGAAACATAAAAAAATAGAGATAAAAGAAAGCCCGGTGGCCGGGGATGCCTTTCCGTAACGTTTGACAAGCCTGTCTAAGTGAAGGAAAGGTATCCCCGGCCACCGGGCGTCTTAGCACCACAATGTAAACCGTAAGCAGTGGTTATTTAACTTTACTGGAGAACAGGTACACCAAAACGGTCAGCACAATGCCCCCAATACCCCAGTCTACACCTTTTTCCACAAAGGCATAGACCGTAGCGGCAAGGCAGAACAGAACAGCCCAGAAGGTCTGCTTGGCGTTTTCCTTGCGGAAAGCGAAGGTGTTGTAGTCCACACCGGTGAGCTTCTGGAAACATTCAGGGCAGATAATCCGCTTCCCGCCGTCCTCCGTTTTATTGACAAGTGCCTCATTTTCCGGCAAATCGCGCTGGCACTCCGAGCATTTCAACATATCATTACCCCCAAAAAATAGCCAAAATAAATACCTTATTCATTTTACTTCATTTGCGTGGTTTTGGCTAGGATTTCTTGACACTCATAAGGAAAAACATTAAAATAGTAGGGTATAGTTGTAGAACTATCCATAAAAACAAATAATGCATGAACGCAAATAAGAAACAAGGGGGTGAGTATTATCGTTATCGAAATAGTAGTAGCGGTAATAATCGCAGCAGTCATCGGTGCCGGGGCAGGTTATACGGCGCGTAAGCGAACCGCCGAAGCCCAGATTGGCTCCGCTGAAGAAGAAGCAAAACGCATTGTAGCGGACGCGGAAGAAAAAGGCGAGACGAAGAAGAAGGAAGCCCTGCTCGAAGCGAAGGAAGAAATCCATCGTCAGCGTCAGGAACTGGATCGTGAGACGAAAGAACGTCGCAGCGAACTTCAGCGTCAGGAACGCCGCGTAGTACAAAAAGAAGAAAATCTTGACCGCAAGCTGGATTCTCTGGAGAAGAAAGAGGACAGCCTTAACCGTAAGGAAGCCCGTATCGACAAGACCCAGCAGGCGATTGATGAGATGCACGAAAAGCAGAAGACGGAACTGGAACGCATTTCCAGTCTCACTGCGGAAGAAGCAAGGGTAATGCTCATGGCCGAAGCCGAAGAAGAACTGAAGCACGAAAAGGCCATGAAAATCAAGGAGTATGAGCAGCAGATTAAGGATGAATCGGACAAAAAGGCCCGCGATATCCTGAGTCAGGCCATTCAGCGCTGTGCTGCTGACCATGTGGCAGAAACCACGGTGTCCGTGGTGGCCCTGCCCAACGACGAGATGAAGGGCCGTATCATTGGCCGTGAGGGCCGCAATATCCGTACGCTCGAAACGCTGACGGGCATTGACCTCATCATCGACGATACGCCGGAAGCCGTTATCCTGTCAGGCTTTGACCCGGTACGCCGGGAAACGGCCCGCATTGCACTCGAAAAACTCATTCAGGATGGCCGCATCCATCCTGCCCGCATCGAAGAAATGGTGGAAAAAGCCAAGCGGGAAGTGGATATGCGCATCAAGGAAGCCGGTGAACAGGCAACCTTCGATACCGGTGTGCATGGCATTCATCCGGAGCTTATTAAGCTCCTGGGTCGTCTGCGCTACCGCACAAGCTACGGCCAGAATGTGCTGAATCATTCCATTGAGGTTTCTCATCTGGCTGGCGTCATGGCATCCGAACTCGGCTGTGATGTAACGCTCGCGAAGCGCGGCGGTCTTCTCCACGACATCGGCAAGTCCATTGACCATGAAGTGGAAGGCAGCCATACGACCATTGGTGCCGACATTG
>CADBYQ010000031.1:14613-16196 GCA_902798865.1 Pseudoselenomonas ruminantium
AGTTCCGGGAATCCAAGGATGTCATCAACTGCATTGCCGCTCACCATGGCGATGTGGAAGCAACCAGTGTTGAGGCGGTGCTCGTTGCCGCTGCTGACGCTGTATCGGCAGCCCGTCCGGGTGCCCGTCGGGAAAGCCTGGAATCCTATCTCAAGCGCCTCAAGAGCCTTGAGGAAATCGCTGAGTCCTACGAGGGCGTGGAGCGCTGCTTTGCCATTCAGGCAGGCCGTGAAATCCGTGTCATGGTTAAGCCGGACAAGGTGGACGATGCTGAAGCCGTGGCTTTGGCACATAATATTGTCAAGAAAATCGAAGACGAGCTCGAATATCCTGGTCAGATTAAGGCCACGATTATCCGTGAGACCCGTGTTGTCGATTATGCTAAATAACGCATATAGCGCAATATGTCAGGAGGGTGCAGGGTGTAAGCCTTGCGCCCTCTTAGTACATGAGAGGAATAGATGATGTTTGGATTTAACCTGAGTGAAAAAAATCCCGGCACCCGCAAGGAGATGAGTACCGGTGTGCAGCTTTTGGCGTCCATGTTGGTCTGCTATCCGGAACTCTATTCGGTGACCTACGAGCCACGGGATACGGAGATAACGCTGGATTTTGTGGTCAAGGGCAAGATGCCCAAGGCCGAGATGGAAGAATTTGCCACACTGCTCGACAAGAGCCTGCAGACCTATCATGACCTGCATGGTGAAGACCCCGTGTGGCTGGCGGTGGATGCTGATGTAAACGGCGAGCTCATGACGGTGCATGTGCGCCGTCAGCTCTCGACTATGCTGCGGGGCGAACTGGATTTGCTGGCAGAGTTGTTTGGTGACAAATTTGGCGATGCTCTGCAGATGGATTCCCATACGTTGACGACATTAGAGCCGGAGTTTTCCAATATGCAGAGCAATCTTTTGGACCAAATGTTTGAACTAGCACAGAGCAGCCGCATCAAGGAACGGATGATTGGTATGCGGGATAAGGATAAAGTCGTGGTATACAACCGCTGAGAGGAGTAATTTATGCGCATAATGCTGACGGGAGACGTAGTAGGCAAGCCGGGCCGCAAGGCGTTTCAGAAATACACTGCCCAATTAAAGGCGGAAAAAAATATTGATATGGTTATCGTCAACGGCGAAAATTCTGCCGGGGGCAAGGGCTACACCCGAAAATCTTTGGATGGACTCTATCATGGCGGTGCTGATGTCATCACCTCTGGCAACCATGTCTGGGATAAAAAAGATGTTTTTGAATTTATTGACCAGGAACCCTTTCTGATTCGTCCGGCTAACTACCCCGAAGGAGCACCGGGCAAGGGCTATTGCATTTACCCATTCAAGGCTAAAAACATCGGCGTGGTGAATCTTTCGGGCAGGGCACTGATGCCTGCCTTGGATTGCCCGTTCCAAAAAATCGAGGAAATTCTGCGGGAACTCAAAAAAGAATGCGATATTATTCTGCTCGACTTCCATGCCGAAAGCCGCCGCACCGACGTGGCCCAGGCCGTCGAGTTCCTCACGGGCGTGTCGAAGCGCCGTTGCACCGCCTTTGTGCTCAGCGACTTCTATGCTCGTCAGGACTTCTTG
>CADBYQ010000032.1 GCA_902798865.1 Pseudoselenomonas ruminantium
CCGAACGATACGCCAACAGGCCTTGCCGTCGCCATAGGGGTTGACGGATTCTGCCATGCGATGGTAAGCTTTTTCGTCCGTCAGCAGGGTCTTAGCTTCGTTGTAGACCACATCGCGGTCGGTACCGATAAGTTTTACCGTACCAGCGGCTACAGCTTCCGGACGTTCCGTGGTATCGCGCAGAACGAGGACAGGTTTGCCCAGAGCCGGAGCTTCTTCCTGCACTCCACCGGAATCCGTGAGGATTAAGTGGGCCTTATGCATCAGGTTGGCAAACGGCTCGTAATCGAGCGGGTCAATCAGGTGAACCTGGGACAGGCCACCTAATTCTTCGCGCACGACTTCGCGCACTTTCGGGTTCTTGTGTACGGGGAAGACCACTTCCACATCGTCAAATTCTTCCGTGAGCTGGCGCAGGGCCTTGTAGACATGGCGCATGGGCTCGCCCAGGTTTTCCCGGCGATGGGTGGTGACGAGAATGATACGCTTGTTCTCAAAATCAATATTCTGCAGCAGCTCGTCCTCGAACTGGAAATCATCGCGGACGGTATGGTGCAGGGCATCAATAACCGTATTGCCGGTTACAAAAATGCTTTCCGGCTTTACATTTTCCGCCAGCAGATTGCTTTCGGATGTTTCCGTCGGGGCAAAGTTGAGGTCAGCAATGCAGCCGGTGAGCTTGCGGTTCATTTCTTCCGGGAACGGGCTGTACTTGTCGTGGGTTCTCAGACCAGCTTCGACATGACCGACCGTCGTCTGATGATAGTAGGCTGCCAGCGCACCGGCAAAGGTGGTCGTCGTATCGCCATGCACCAGCACGATATCCGGCTTTTCCTGTTCCAGTACCTTGTCCAGGCCCATCATGGCCTTTGACGTGATATCAAAGAGGGTCTGTCCCTGTGCCATAATATCAAGGTCATGGTCGGGGGTGATGTTAAAGAGCCCCAGCACCTGGTCGAGCATTTCTCTGTGCTGCGCCGTCACCGCTACCACCGGCGTAATCTTGTCAGGGTGTTTGGCCAGTTCCAGCACGATAGGCGCCATTTTAATCGCCTCCGGACGGGTGCCAAAGACCGTCATAACCTTGATTTTCTTTTTTTCCATTCCTAGTCCCCTCTCTATAATTAAAGGCAGGATAGCACCTGCCTTTTGGGTTCACAAATATTAATGCTGATGTGCCGAATCATTCATGCGGAAAATACCGATTTTCTTGGCGCCATAAAGCACCAGCACCACCACCAGGCACACAATGGCAATGGCGAATTGATAGCTGACTTCTGTAAGCGCTACCGCACTAAGGCCCAATAAGGCGCTGATGACATACATCAACAGTACAGCCTGACGCTGGCTGAAGCCCAAATCCATCAGACGATGGTGCAGATGCCCCTTGTCCGGCTTAAAGATGGGTACACCGCCACGATAACGGCGCACGATGGCAAAGGTCGTATCCAAAATCGGCAGGCCCAGTGCCAAAATCGGCACAATGAGCGCGATGGTTGCCGCACATTTTACCGCACCGATAACGGAGATACCGGCCAGCATATAGCCTAAGAACATACTGCCGGAATCGCCCATGAAAATCCGCGCCGGATTGAAGTTATAGTAAAGGAAGCCAAAGGCTGCCCCCGCCAGGGCCGCAGTAAGCACGGCCACCAGCAGGATATTCTGCTGCAATGCCACCAAGAAGATGGTAATGGCCGCAATGGTCGATACACCAGCTGCCAAACCATCAAGGCCGTCAATCAGGTTCACCGTGTTAGTCAGACCAACAATCCAGAAAATGGTCAAGGGAATAGCCAGCCACTCCGTATAGAAGAAGTCACCGAACGGGTCTGTGATGAAGTCAATGCGCACATCGAAGGCAATGACGAGCACGGACGCTGCAATAATCTGCCCCACCAATTTGACCTTGGCCGGCAGGTTCTTATAGTCGTCAATGACGCCTACCAGCACAATCAGGGAACCGCCCACCAATAGACCGGTGACTTCAAAGAGCACTTCCGGCTCCACCTCGATGAACTGCATAATCCCTAAAATCGCCACCATAAAGGCCGCATAAATGCCCAAACCGCCAATACGGGGAATGGGTTTTTTATGTACTTTTCTCGCATCAGGAGCGTCCATTGCCCCCGTCTTGGCCGCCAGGAAAATCACACCGGGCGTAAGTGCCAAGGCCACGCCTGCGGCAATGACAAACGCCAACACATATTCTGGCATACAAGTAGCACCTCTTTTTCTCAAAATCGAAAATTCATAACAAGCCTATTTTAGCGCAGTGTATACAGAGTGTCAATGAAAATAAGCTGAAAGAACGAGTTTATTTGCTTCGGTATCTGCTCAATCGTGGATTTCATCCGGCCGGCAGGTAACAATGCTGCCATCTGTTTCGTAATAAACAACCTGTGCCAGTTTGGCATTCCTGAGCATTCTGCGGCAGAGCAGGCAAGGCTTGCCAGAGGCCAGTGTGCCATCGGCATTGATGCCCACGATATAAATGGTCGCGCCCTCCATGTCCGCGGGGTCGGCATTGATGATGGCGTTCTGTTCGGCATGCACAGCCACGCAGAGTTCATAATTCTGCCCTTTGGGCACATGCAGCCGCTCACGCTCACAGATGCCCGTATCAATGCAATTGGCTTCCCCACGCGGCGCACCATTATAGCCGGTACTGATAATGATACGGTCCTTGACGATAATCGCCCCATAGCGGCGGCGCAGGCAGGTTGCCCGGCGCCCTACGGCGCGGGCGATATCGAGAAAATACTCCGTCCACTCGGGTCGCTTTTGAATCTTATTCTGCTCCATGTTCATGCTCTCCTTTTATCTCCTTGATTTCCTGTAAATATCTGCGGGCGAGGATTACGGCCACAAAATCATCCACGGGCACCGGTGGCACCTGCATGGTCACGGGGATAAGACGCCGCCAACCCTTAGGCGGATTGGCCTTCCAGTATTCCTTTTTCGCCAGTTCCGTGGTACGGTATTCGTCACGGACAATGACCTCCAACGCGGAAAACTGCGCTAGTTTCCCCTGCGCTTCTTTACTTGTGGTACCATTACCGATAAGGAGACGGCTAAAGCCGTAGTCAGCTTTAGCCGCATTTACTTCCGTCATTAAGTTTTCCGTGACAATAACCCGCTGGCAGAGAATTTTGCCGTCGTCATTTAATACAGCAAAACCGCATTTATCCCTGCCGGGGTCTAAGGCTGCTATTGTCATTGGTTATTTTTCTCCACTTCAATCTTGAGGCGCAGCGGGCCAGACGCATCGGTATCACCATTAGCATAGGCCAACAGAATCACATGCCCGCGCTGTCCCTTGAGCTTTGCCACCACATCATAGAATTGGGCACCTTCCATCACGCCCACGGTTCCCCTCAGTGGGTCAGGCAAAATCCCTTTCGAGGTCGCGGCAAAGTTGACGTCCTTGAGGAAATTCATCACCGTCTGCTCCGCTTCGCTGTCATCTGCCAGGCCCAAATCGTAAGGGCGGGCAATGATAAATTCCTTATCCCGATAGATTATGCTGTTGGGATAAAGCTCCAACGTAGTGCGGACTTCCTCGCCGCGCACCAGATTGCTGGCCGCTGCAATGCGTACGACGATATCCTGCTTGCTTTTCGCAATCGTTTCCACCGCCGCCTCATATTCCGGACGATAGATCCAAATATCCTCATCCGAACGGTCGCTGCCAAAGCGTGCCGACACATTGCGGTTAGCCAGCGCTGCCAGCATTTCCATATCCGCCGCCACCTCTTCATTGCTGCGGCCGCCACGGATTACGCCGCTGGCAATAATCTCGCCTGCCCGAAAGGCAATATCGCCTTCGCGGACAGTAATCAGCCCCGCACGCAGTTGCCGGGTCCGTTCTTCCAGTTTCTTATTATCTGCGGTCAGATTTTCGTTATCCGCCGTCAAATTCGTATTGTCCGCCAGCAGTTTTTGGTTGTTGCCGGACAGTTCCTCATTGCGGGCCGTAAGCTCGGCTTTTGCCCCTTCCAGTTCAGCAATACCGGCCTGTAAACGGGACGCTTCTTCCTCAAGAGTCTTTTGCTGCTCATTGAGCCGGGTCACATCTGCCTTGGACTGCTGCAACGCAGCATCCGTACGCTCCTGCTCAGACTTGGCTGCGTCCAAATCCGCCTGTGTATGCAAAAGATTATTCTTCGTTTCCTGCATCGTCCGATTGAGCTCTTCCAAGCCAAACAGTGCCGTGCGCACATTTTCTGACGCTGCGGCCATGACACCAAAAGTCAAGGTGGTGATTACAATGCCGGTAAAAATCGTAATGATGATTGATGTATGCCGGGGACGCAGCCCGAAAATCGACAACCGTTTCTTGCCGATTTTCGTGCCCAGCCGGTCGCCAATAAACGCAATCGCACCGCCCGTGATAACCAGCACAGCAATCAAGAGGATTCCTGACATCTATCTTTCCACCTTTCTCCAAATAATCAGCGTGATGCCCGCCGCACCAGATACGCTCCGACTGCCATGCCAATGAGGTTAGGCATCCATACCGCCAACAGCGGCGGAACAACACCGCCGCTGGCCAAAGCATTGCCCATCGTCATAAGCGCATAATAAACAAAGATGATGATCACACTCATGGCAAAGCCAGCCGAGGAACTATTACGTGTAGGCTGCAAGCCCAAGGGAACACCCACCAGGGCAAAAACCAGACTGGCCATGGGGACCGTCACACGCTGATAAAGCTCTGCTTCCAGCTTGTTGGTATCCACATACTGCGTTTTCAGGATGTTAATCTGCTCCCGCAGTTCTCTCATGGTCATTTCTTCCAATTCTTTTTGTTCACGAACAATCTGTGTGGGATTTGCACTTATAGGCAGCACCTGCGTCTTGAAGCGAACCATATGTTCGCTTTTACCTTCCTCTTCAGTGATATCATAAATAATACCATTGTGCATGGTCCAGATATTGCCATTCCACTCAGCATAATCCGCATTTTCTACGGTTTTGACCTTGCCTTCTTCATTAAATTCCTGCAGCGTAATGCCCTGCAGTTGCTGAATACCCGCCTCGTAGCGGCGAGCATAGGCCAAACGCTGAATTTTATCCCCATTTATTTCCTTGAGGATAATGTGTTCCTGTGACTTCATCCCCGTATTGCCCTCGATTTCATAATAGAGCACATTGCGGTAAGCCGTATTGGCCCAGGGAACCACATATTCATTGAAGGCCATTGCTGCGAAACTCACAATAACCCCCATGATGATGGCGGGCATGGCAATGCGGGAAAAGCTGATACCACAGGACTTCATGGCGGTAATCTCACTATTGCTGGACAAACGCCCAAAGGTCAAAAGTGTTGACAGTAACATGGACATAGGAAAGGTCCAGATAACCACCCCTGGCAGGCCAAAGATAAAGATTTTTACCACCGCCTGCAGGGAAGCGCCATAATCGGTGATATATTTAGCAATCCTGAACAGCGTTCCCGAGCCGATAAATACCGCAGAGAACGCGCAAATGCTAAAGACAAAGGTCAGCACCACTTCTCTGAATATGTATTTGTCTAAAATTCGCAATCGCATATCGGTTCTCCTTATAAGGTGAAATTCTCACCCAGATAAAACTTTTTCGCTATCGGACTTTCGGCAATGGTCTGGCTGCTGCCTTCCAGCAGGATTTTTCCCTCACTCAGAATATACGCCCGGTCCACAATCTGCAGGGTTTCGCGCACATTATGGTCCGTGATGAGAATGCCCATTCCCCGCTGACGCAGATACTGGATAATCTCCTGAATATCGGCTACGGCCAGAGGGTCAACACCCGCAAAGGGTTCATCCAGCAAAATAAACTGGGGTTCCAATGCCAGACAGCGGGCAATCTCCACGCGGCGGCGCTCACCACCGGAAAGTTCCGTACCCTTGCGGTTACGGACATGCGTGATATGGAATTCCGCCAACAGTTCATCAAAGCGTGAACGCTGCTCAGCCCGGGAGAGTGACGTGGTCTCCAGTATGGCCATGATATTTTCTTCCACCGTGAGCTTGCGGAAAATGGAGGACTCCTGGGTCAGATAGCTTATGCCCAATTCGGCCCGCTTGTACATGGGCATTTTGGTGATGTTCACATCCGACAGGAACACTTCGCCGGAAGATGGCTGTTCGAGGCCGACAATCATATAAAATGATGTGGTCTTACCAGCACCATTAGGCCCCAAAAGACCGACGATTTCGCCCTTTTCCACCCGCAGGGAAACTCTGTCCACTGCCGTGTGCTCCTTGAATTTTTTTACCAGATTTTTCGCCTCAATATGCAAGGTCCTGCCCTCCATCTATTCCAGCTTTCCTTACTTGACTTTAGCCCGTCCTTCGGGGTCAAGATAAAGGGTCAGCTTATTGCTCTTCATCGTATTGTTTTCCTTAACCGCCCAGGCATTACCGGTCAGTACCACCCGGCCCTGTTCCTTGCCGACATAATCAGCATGGTCACCGCCGGCTTCCATCTGACGGGCTGGGCTTTCAATATGGACATTGCCCGTGCCGACGTAATGTTCGTCATCCAGCCAGCCTTCCATATAATTTGCGGAGAAGGTGCCATCACTGTTGCTGATTGTGCCCCCCGCAGGAATCTTAATGTATTTATTCTGATTCGGATAGTAATCTACCTGCTCGCCGGCAAAAGATTTATCGCCATCGGTTCCCCGAACACTGCCGACCGCACTGATATGGCCCTGGCCATCGGTAACAATACGGCTGCAGGTGAGACGCATAGCCTCGCGCACCGCTATGACATTGCCCTCTACCGAACCTTCCTGTGTCTTGGCATTATAGGTCGCTTTCGCGCCCGTAACTTTGGTGGTTCCCTGCTTTAGCAGTACGTCGCCCGTGGCCACAGCCAGCCCCGTACTCATATCGTATTCCACATTATCCGCATTGAGTTCAGCAGGTTCCCCGGCTGCCGAGATATGCCCCCAGGGCATTGTCAGAGCGAGGGTCAGTGCCATAACCATCTTCTTCATTCGACTTGTCATTTCGTTTCTCCTCCTCTGCGCAAATACGCTTTGCCGCTGATTTTGATTTTATTGAAACCATCACTGCTTTCAATGCGGTCACCCGTGGCCAGCATATCGTCTTTGACAGCTTTGGCATTGCCAATGGCCGCTAGTATTTCCTTTTGCGCGTCCCAACGCAGCTCATCACAGGTCAATTGTGCGCCATCGCTGTTTTTTATCTCCACGTTCTCCGAAAGGACAATGTCCTTCGTCCCTTCCGCATAGGTTCCTTTACCGGCCTTTACTTCCACCACTCTGCCATCTTCAGCATAAAAATGACCCTGCAGTTTTTCCAGCACTGCATCACGGGTTTCAATATTAACGTCAATATGCTCAGCAGTCAAGTCCCAGATTTTACGGCCATTTCTTTCCTCACTGATTTCATTGCCGTCATAACTCATCGTCTTATTGCTTTCAGCAGGCGTATCCGGCAGTTCAGGTGTCTCAGGGACGGTCACCACCGCCCACACCACCAGAGCTGCAAAAGCCGCAATTGCAACAGCGATAAGCCCCTTGCGCATCTTGCTCATCTGGCATCCTCCTGTGCTTTAACGGTATGGTGTTTGCCCACTTTCTGCTGTTCTGGCGGCGTATTCCACCGCTTTTGGAACCAAAGCCACTGCGTGGGATTTTCACGGATAATCTCTTCGATGATCTTCGTCATCTTCACCGTGAAGTCAAACAAATCCTTGTCGGTGTCGCCTGTATCTTCAAAGCGCATAACTTCGCCAATAACGACTTTATGCTTACCATTGGGCTGGCGCAGGATAAATGCGGGCAGTACCGGGGCATTGAACTTGCAGGCAAAGACAGCCGGACCTTGCGGGGTCGCCGCCACTTTACCCAAAAAGGGGATAAATGCGCCCCCTGGGCCGCCGTCCTGGTCAGCCAAAAAGCCCAAAATCTTACCTTTTTTCAGCGCCTTGGCTGCCGCCAAAAGTTCGCTTGTGCCACGGGAAAAAATTTCCACATTGATGGTCTTGCGCAAATCGTTCAAAGCATTGGTGTACTGCATATTGGGCTGTGGTTTGGCAATCGCGGTAACGGGCAGACCATTCATCGTAAAGGCCGCCGACAGCCACTCCCATGTGCCGATATGTCCCGTGAGCACCACCACGCCATGACCTTCAGCCAGTGCATCGGTCATGCGCTCCAAATGATCGATTTCAATATACTTGTGGAAATTTTTTGGCGTGATGTTCGGCATATAGAGGATTTCCAGCACATTGCGGGCCAAATTGACAAAGGAGGCCCTTACCATTTTGCGTGCTTCCGGTTCACTCAGACCTAAGGCCGGCATCATCTGTTTTACAGCCAGTTCCCGCTGCTTTTTTATCAGCAGATAATAGAGCTGACCCAAAATCCAGCCGGCAGCCATTACGAGTTTATAGGGGGTGTGACACACCACCCAGCTCATAAACATCACAAATTTATACTGCATTAATTGTCTTCCCCCAAATCGTTATTGTTTCCAGTTCTTATTCCCGTTAGAACTGTCCGGCAAGAGGAAGTCCGCCATGATTTCTTCCCACTTGCCCTGCACCTTGAAGATAAACTCCAAAAGTTCCCGTACGGCACCATGACCGCCATTTTTACAGGAGACGACCAGCGACTGTGTGCGGACCGATTCCTCTGCGTCCGCTACAGCCATCGGCAGGCCAACCTGCAACATGATGGGCAGGTCGATAAGGTCATCACCGATATAAGCAATCTGCGCGTCTTTCAGTCCCGTCAATTCCTTTAGTTCATCATAAGCACTGCGTTTATCGGAATTTCCCTGAAAGACATGGCTGATCCCCAGTTCCTTAGCCCGGAAAGTCACCTGCTCCGACTTGCGGCCAGTAATGATGGCGGTCTGCAAGCCATATTTATGGGCAAGGCTTATGCCCAGCCCATCCCGGCAATAAAAGGGCTTATAGAGTTCCCCCTGTGCGCCGATATAAATGCCACCATCAGTCAGTACACCATCCACATCAAAAATGACTAATTTTATCTTTTTTGCTGCCTTTAGGGCATTGCCATGAATTTCCATTATACCACTCCTTGACGCAACAGGTCAGTCAAATGAATAATCCCCACAGGAATTTTATTTTCGTCAATTACAGGCAATACGGTAACGGGGCGCGGTTTGTGCTTTTCCATCACAGAAAGGGCAGCCGAAGCCATCGCTTCCTGCTTGATGGTCAGCGGCGTTGCAAACATGATATTCCCCACCGCTTCATCCAGGAACTTATAATCCTTGGCTAGTGCCCGGCGAATGATACCATCAGTGATGATGCCCACCAATTTGCCGCTGTCATCAACCACCGAAGCAGCACCAAGGCCTTTATCCGTCATGATAAAGAGCGCATCTTTTGCCGTCTTGTCCTTATGCACAATGGGGTTTTCGTCTCCGGTATGCATGACGTTTTTGACCGTAAGCAGTAGCTTTCTCCCCAAAGCGCCGCCCGGATGGAACAGGGCAAATTCCTGACTGGTGAAATCCCTCACACGCATAAGCGCAATGGCAAGCGCATCGCCCATGGCCAAAGTAGCCGTGGTGCTGGCTGTCGGTGCCAGCCCCAAAGGACAGGCTTCCCGCTCCACGCCGATATCCACAAAGTGGTCAGCAGCCTTGCCCAACTGGGAATCGCGGCGTCCGCTCATAGCGATGATGGTCGCGCCGATACGGCGGATAATGGGCAGGATATTGACCACTTCCGTGGACTCACCGCTGTTGGATATCGCAATGACCACGTCATTTTCCGTCACCATGCCCAAATCGCCATGAAAGGCCTCGCCGGGATGCATGAAGAACGCCGGCGTGCCGGTGCTGGCAAAGGTTGCCGCCATCTTGCGTCCAATATGGCCAGATTTGCCCATACCGGTCACGACCACGCGTGCCTTGCAGTCGAGTATGCACTGCACAGCCGCCACAAATTCATCGTCAATGCGGCCTTTGAGTTTTTCCACGGCATCCGCTTCAATCGTGAGCGTTTCCAGCGCCGCTTCTTTTATCTTATCTACCAATCTTATCCCCTCAATTTACCACAAGCTCTAACCAAAACACGCCGTTTACTTCTGTTTATGGCGCACGATTTCGTGAATTGCTACAGCATCTTTCAACAGGTCTTCCAGCTTGTCTAAGTAGACCATGTTGGCTCCATCGGAGAGAGCTTCTTCCGGATTGTCATGGACTTCCAAAAAGAGTGCATCTACGCCAACGGCTACAGCTGCCCGCACCAGATATTCCACATATTCGCGGTTGCCGGCCGAAGTCGTCCCATTGCCGCCCGGTAGCTGTACCGAATGCGTACCGTCCATAACCACGGGATAGCCGAAGGAACGCATGATAGGCAAGGAGCGCATATCCACCACGAGATTGTGATAACCAAAGGATGCACCGCGTTCCGTAAGCATAATCTGGTCACAGCCGCTTTCATGGAGCTTGTCCACCACATTGCGCATATCCTCCGGCGCCAGGAACTGGCCTTTCTTCACATTAACGACCTTGCCCGTCTGCGCAGCAGCATGGAGAAGGTCCGTCTGACGGCAGAGAAACGCCGGAATCTGCAAAATGTCCGCCACTTCTGCCACCGGTTTCGCCTGATTGGTTTCGTGGATATCCGTCACCACAGGTACGCCCAGTTCCGCCTTGATCGTCTTTAACATCTCCAGACCTTTTTTCAGGCCCGGGCCACGGAAGCTATGGTAGGAAGAACGGTTGGCCTTGTCAAAGGACGCCTTGAATACATAGTTGATATCCAAGCGCTGGCAGATTTCCTTGATTGTGCGGCCAATCAGCAGGCATCTGTCCAGTCCTTCGAGCACGCAGGGGCCAGCCAAAAGCGTAAGTTTCTCCCCGCCACCAATAGTATAATTGCCTACTTTTACCTGATTCATATTCAAGCTCCTTTCATCTAGACCAATAGCGCTATATCGTTACTTCATGTTTTTATATATCTCATTAACTTTAGCCAAATCCTCAGCGGTATCTACCCCCACAAACTTAGCCTTTGTCTCCACAACTTTAATGCGATAGCCATTCTCCAGCGCCCTGAGCTGCTCAAGAGATTCGGACTGCTCAAGCGGCGTAGATTCCATCTTCGCATAGGCTAGCAGGAAATCCCGCTTATAGGCGTAAATCCCGATATGCTTATACACCGGACAGCCTGCATTGCGCGGATAGGGCATAACCGAACGGGAGAAGTACAGGGCATAACCTGCCTTGTCCGTAACCACCTTGACGTTGTTGGGATTTTCAATCTCCGCTTTGCCCGTCATCAAAGTTTTGACCGTAGCCATCTTCAGCTCGCTGTCCGTTTCAAAGACAGCGGCCAGTTCATCAATCAAACTCGGTTCAATCAAGGGTTCATCGCCCTGCACATTGATGATTAAATCCACATCGGGGAAAGCCTCCGCCACTTCGGCCAGCCGGTCTGTGCCGGTGGGGTGGGAAGCTTTGGTCATCATGGCCTTGCCGCCATTGGCTTCTACCGCCGTCAGGATGCGTTCATCATCCGTTGCCACAATCGTCTCGGATACCTTCTTTGCCTGTGCCGCCCGGTCATAGACCCGGCAGACCATCGGCTTGCCGGCAATATCCTTGAGTGGTTTGCCCGGCAGGCGGGTGGATGCATAACGCGCAGGAATAACACATAATACCTTCATAATCTGCCTCTTATCTTTCTCACTTGCCCAATTTAGCCGCTAAGCGCTGCGCCAGCAGTGCCTTGAACTCGTCTTTTCCTTGTTGGAAGTTGACCTCCACGCAGATGACGTATACGGGTACGGAAATCCCGGCATGAATGACTTCCATCGGGATTTTCACGGCATCTTTTTCCGTAATCACAATGGCCTCTGCCCCCATGCGCTGTGCCTGATGGAGGATGTCGACCATTTCCTGCATGCTGTAATCGTGATGGTCAGGATAGCGCAGGCTTTCAATAATCGTTACCCCTAAGTCCGACAAGGTCTGCTCAAAGGACGCGGGGTTGCCAATAGCCGAAACCGCCATGATTTTGCGGCCGCGCATCGTATTGACGTCAATGCCATCACCAGCAATATCCACATACCAATCCGCCAAAGGAATGAAGCGGCGCGGCTGGTGGATACTCTCCACCACCTGTGCCTCTTTGTTATAGCGGTGCACCGTTTCCCGGATAAATTCGCGGGAACCAGTTGCCGCCTGGTCCACCTTGGTCAACAGGCATACATCAGCCCGACTGATATGGGAAATGGGCTCGCGCAGGGTTCCGCGCGGCAGCATATAGCCATTGCCGAACACATTAACCGCATCGACCAGCAGAATATCCATATCCCGCTCCAACTGCCAATGCTGGAAGCCATCGTCCAAAATCGCCACTTCCGCGCCAAAATTTTCGATGGCATACTGCCCGGTAACGGAGCGGTCAGCACCGATCAACACGGGAACTTCCGGCAGATGCTTGGCCAGCATGAATGCCTCATCCCCAGCATCAGCCGCCGTCATATGCAGCCGTTTTCCGTCAGAAACAATCCCGACATTGCCATGCCATTTGGCCCGATAGCCACGATTGAGGATAACGACCTTGTATCCCATATCCCGAATATCGCTGGCCAACCGCTGTGCAGTGGGGGTCTTGCCCGTGCCGCCCACGGTGACATTGCCGAGGCTGATTACGAAACAATCCAGCTTTTTCCGGCTGAATACACCATTCCGATAGCCCCAGAGTTTGATATCCACCAGCAATGCGTAAATCTTGGAAAAAATATAGAGTATCGCGGTGAGGATATGTTCCACCACGCCATCTACTTCTTTGAGATGTACCAAATCAATAAAGTAAGTCTGGAAGTTATTTATTTTTTGCGTGGAACGCGCCCGCTGACGGTTTTCCGGACGGCTTTCGTAAGTTTCCAGCGTTTCCCGCAAAATCAAGGCAGACTTGCGCGAAGCCCCCTTATTTTCCCCGACGATAGCCAGCGTTTCTGCTTCCAGACGATGGCGATGCCCAGCATCATCAAAAAGCCTTGCCGTCTCTACAGCTAGTTCCTGTTCATTATTAACGGTAATACAGGCATCGCGTTTTTTGAACAGGGCATGCGTATCCTTAAAGTTGAACATATAATGGCCAACGATAATGGCCTTGCCATGGGCGGCCGGCTCCAAAATATTGTGACCGCCATGCGGAATCAGACTGCCTCCCACATAGACGACGTCACCTACGCTATAGACTTTGCCCAATTCACCAATAGTGTCCAGGATAACGATATCTGCGTCTTGCGGGCCGTTCTTCTGCTGCTCCGTACGCGTACTCACAGTAAACCCCGCCCGCTTGCAGAGATGAATGACTTCCTGCGTACGCAGGAGTTCCCGCGGCGCAATAACGAGTTTGGCCTTGGGATGTTTTTCCCGTACCGCGGTAAACGCCTTCAAGACAAATGACTCTTCCCCGCGGTGGGTCGAGCCGGCCAACAAGATGCCCTCCGCCTTGGAAAGCCCCATTGACTGAATAATTTCCGCCTTTTCCGCAGGGCTTACATCGGTATAGGTCTGGTCAAATTTTGTATTGCCCGTCACCGTCACAAGTTCCGGCGGTGCTCCCAAACGCATGATGTAATCGGCGTCAATATCCGACTGCATGGCAAACTTCGTCACCGTGCCAATCATATCGGAAAGCAGGCTATTCAGATATTTATACTGCTTCACGCTGCGGTCACTGATACGGCCATTGACCATCATGACGGGAATATGCATCTTGCGGGCCGTCTTTAAAAAGTTCGGCCACAATTCGGTTTCTACCGGCAAAAACACCCGCGGGTGAATGCGCCGCAACACACTGCCCGCCAAAAACGGCAGGTCAAGTGGGAAATAGATAATGGCATCCGCATCCTTGATGATGCGGTTAGCCATCTCATATCCACTGGTGGTCACCACCGATACCAAAATCGGCGTCTGCGGGAATTCCTTGTGAAATTCCTTAATCAGCGGGCTTGTGGCCACAATCTCACCTACAGATGCCGCATGCACCCATATACAGTGCTTCTTTGCCACTTTTTCCAGAGTATGTTCCGGATAAAAGCCCAGACTTTGCCGAATGCGCTCCACAAAGCCCTTCTCCCGGACCGAACGAATCATGAATACCGGGATGATCAATATGACGACCAAAATCGCCGCTAAATTGTAAAGGATTTGCATCTGTCTTATGCCCCTTCTGACACAGCAGTCTTACTGAACTGAATATTGTAAAGATGGCTGTACAAACCATTCTTTGCCAACAGTTCCTCATGCGTGCCATGTTCTTTTATCCTGCCGCCATCGATAACATAAATCTGATCGGCATTGAATATTGTGGAAAGACGATGTGCGATAACAAAGGATGTACGTCCCACCATCAGGGAATCCAGTGCTGCCTGCACGATTTTTTCACTTTCCGTGTCCAAAGCTGAAGTTGCTTCATC
>CADBYQ010000033.1 GCA_902798865.1 Pseudoselenomonas ruminantium
GGAAAAACGCAGTGTCTGCGCAGGATATTCCAAGGCTTTCCAGTACATTCTGCACCGCATGGGCATGTTCTGCACCTATGTGACAGGCCGCACTGTTTCGGGAGACGACCATGCCTGGAATATTGTCCGGATCGACGGGCAGTATTACAATGTGGATGTCACCTGGGGAGACCCTGTGTTCGCCGGTCAGCAGGAGCAGCAGCAGACCCTTGTGACCAGCTATAATTATCTGTGCTGCTCTGACGCGCAGCTTAGCGCTACGCATATACCGGAGGCGGATTTTGCGCTGCCCTCATGCAGCGATGAGAGTTATGATTACTATCGGATGAACGGTCTGTATTATGAATATTTTGATTATGATACGGTCTATTCGGCACTGATGAATTCCGTCTGGGAGGAGCGCCGGTACGTGACATTCAAATTCGGTTCAAAGGAAGCCTACGACAGCGCCATGTACGAATTTTTCAGCAACGGAATGCTGCAGGATCCGGCCCAGTATCTGATGGATCTTTACGGACTGAACACCTGGAACTACCGATATAATACGGAAGAGGAGTTCCATCTGATCACGATCTACTGGCGCAGCGAATGACGTTCGTATGGTCCGGCGGACGCGCAGCCTGCCGGGCGTTTAAGTCACTGTTAATGATTTCATTAGGGAACTGCTCACGGTATTCCGGGAGAGTTCTGAAGTAAGTTGAGGAATATTATGGGAAATACCCTGATACGTGTCAGGAATACCGTTCTGCATATCCTGCTGCTTGCCGTGCTCTTTGTCGGCGCACTGGCATTTTTTGAATATCAGATCAACCAGTCTGTGCCGGACAGTGCGTCCTCCATGTCGGAATCTACCTTCCCGCTGGTCTATATGCGCAGGGGTGATGTCAGCTTCAACTGCCTGTCGGGGTATGCCCAGGAGATGGATGTTTCCTGCATGCGGGACTGTATTACTCCGCTTTCCTCGGACCGCCGGATCGGAATTCGGATTCAGACCTTTGCTGCGGCTGTGGACAGCATTTCCTATCAGGTGATTAGCAGGGACGGGTCCGAGACACTGGAGAATACCCAGGTGATCAAGATGGACCGGAATGAGGATACGATCGACGCCACGCTTACTCTTCAGGGGAAAATGCTGATGAATGAAGAGTATGTGCTGGTGATCTGTCTGAACTGCGGCGGAAGAGTGATCCGCTACTATACAGACGTGCTTCTGGCAGACGGTCTGCATACGGACGATTATCTGAACTATGTAAGCGGCTTCTATGACAAGACTGTGAACCGGACGGATCTGGGCTCCGTCGGTGCCGCTGTGGAGCCGGATGATACCACTGATATCGATGCGACGCTTGCGTACATGGATATACATGACAGCGTAGACCAGCTCACCTGGAGCGCTCTTAAGCCGCAGATCTACTATAAGCCCACTCCGAGGATCCGGGAGATCAATACCCAGACGGCGTCTCTTACCCTGGAGTACCGGATCGCAGCGGCAGGTGAGAACGGCTCCGCGGAAGTTTATAATGTCAACGAATTTTACCGCGTCCGCTATACCGACAGCCGTGTATTCCTGCTGAATTTTGAGCGGAATGCTCTCATTGACCATCTCCACCAAGTTCTGCCCCTTGGAAACCTTCTCATTCTTCTCCACTTGCCAGCTCAAGATACGGCCATCCGTAAGCGCCACAGCATCCGTCATATTATCACTGACAAACCGCACCGCATCCAGCGAAATCGTCGGCGCAAACTCCCGCCGCGCAGCCTTGGCCGCCGTCACCTCCACCCGCCGGTTATCCATCCGGTTGGCAATCTGATTCTCATCGCTGTAATTCAGCCACGCCCCCCAGGCCACAATAGCCAGTGCCATAAAAATAATCAGCACCATCGCCACACCATAAATCTTCTTCATGCTCCGACCTGTCCCTTCTCTATCGTAAAATCACATGATTGTATACTACACACTTTATTTATTCGCCCAAAAACACCTGAATCCTACCCAAAAATCCGACAAATCAAAAAACAACCGTCGAACATCTTCACTCCCCACTATATATACAGTAAGCCCGAAGGCTGATGGTGCTTTTCCACAGCTTTTGACAAGCTTGTCTATGGCGAAGGAAAAGTATTATCAGCCTTCGGGCATCTTATCTTATGGATGTTGTCAAGAATCATAAATTGCGCAGTAAGCCCGCGGGGCTGGTGATGTTTTCCGCAGCTTTTGACAAGCCTGTCTATGGCGAAGGAAAATATTACCAGCCCCGCGGGCGTCCTTATCATCTGCGAACCCAATCACTACGAAAACAGCCCGACGGCTGATGATGCTTTCCCGTCGCGTTTGACAAGCTTGTCTAAGCAGAGGGAAAGTTTATCAGCCGTCGGGCGTCTTTTCACATGGCTCCCATCAACCACGAAAGCAGCCCGAAAGCTGATGGTGCTTTTCCGTAGCTTTTGACAAGCCTGTCTATGGCGAAGGAAAAGTATTATCAGCTTTCGGGCGTCCTCCCATATGGCTCCCATCCAACACAAAAGCAGCCCGGTGACGGATGATGCTTTCCCGCCGCGTTTGACAAGCCTGTCTAAGCAGAGGGAAAGTTTCATCCGTCACCGGGCGTCTTCCCACCTCGATGTAAGCCCTACTGAGCCCCTTTATTCACCTGTATCTCCGCATCCGTCAGCTGTTCCTTCAGCCGGATAAACGGTGCCGTATAACTAAAGTCCACATACTCAATCCGATGCCGGGCATTGGGCAGACTCAGCAGAAAATCACGCGTGAGCTTAGCCTTTTCCTCCCAGCGGTCAAAATTCCCCAGGCGAATCTGCACCGCCTGATTGGTATAAGCCATAACCGCATTGGGATTCGTGACATTGACCTCGGACAGGCTGTTCAGCGAATCCGCATCCAGCAGGGACAAAAATTCCAAAATCTTGCCCACATTCGGGTCCTTATTGTCATCCCCGATATACATATCGTGCATCTTGACGCCAGCAATCAACGGAATCGGCATCTTCCGCAGGGACTTATAACTGCCGATGACCTTTCCCTGCCGGTCTAAGTCCAAATACCCATAATCACAGGCAACAGTCGCCACCGGCAGCCGCTCTTTGAGCTCGATTTCCAAGGTATCGGGCACCCGCCGCCGTACCACCGCACTTTCAATCCGCAAATCCTTCATGAGGTTCTGCGTCACTTCGTCGGTTTCGAGCTGAAACAGCGGTTCCCCCTTATGCAGCCGCCCGCTCGTGAGGATATCCTCCTCGTTCAGATAGGCATTGCCATGCAGAACCACCCGCTGCAGGGTAAAAAGAGGCGAGTACACGATAATGGACATCACCCCGCCGCAAATCGCCAGAAATGCCAGCCCCTTGATTAAACGGCGGGGACTGCGGCGGCGCTTCCTTGAGGGAACCTGTACTTCTTCCGGTATTTCTCGTTCATCCATTACGCTGCTTTGCCTCCTTTCCATGCCCTGCCGCTAAAGCCGGTTTAGAAACCGGCCAGCTGCAGAATGCGTTCACACAGTTCCGGGAATTCCACGCCCATAGCCCGGGCAGCATCGGGAACCAGCGAAACTTCCGTCATGCCCGGTACGGAATTTACTTCGATAACATACGGCGTTTCGTCCTCGCTGTACATCATATCCACGCGGGCTACGCCCTTGCAGCCGCAGGCCGTATAGGTCTTGATAGCCAAATCCTGCAATTCACGGGTCTTTTCCTCGCTGATTGGTGCCGGAATGATATGCGTCGAGGCGCCTTTGGTGTACTTGCTGTTATAGTCATAACGGCCGGAAGTGGTCGTGATTTCGATAATCGGGAAAGCTTCCTTCTTATCTTCATCGCCCCAAACGGCGACGGTCATTTCCCGGCCCTTGATGAATTCTTCCACGAGAACTTCATCATTATAGGAGAACGCCTCTTTGATGGCATCGGCCAGGTCTTCCTCTTTTTCCACGATATACACGCCGATGCTCGAGCCCTGGGAAGCGGCCTTAACCACAACCGGCAGGCCGAATTCAGCGAGGATTTCGCCCGCTAAATCCCGCTTCTGCT
Organism: Pseudoselenomonas ruminantium; assembly: GCA_902798865.1. Taxonomy (GTDB): domain Bacteria; phylum Bacillota; class Negativicutes; order Selenomonadales; family Selenomonadaceae; genus Selenomonas_A; species Selenomonas_A ruminantium_L. The sequence goes on from CADBYQ010000033.1 coordinate 4,048, forward strand.
CGAAGCTGTTATAGGTATGGCATTTCGGCGTGGAAATGCCCTCGCTGATGAAGACGCGCTTGGAAGCAGCCTTGTCCATGGTTACTGCTGCAGCCAGCACGCCGGAACCCGTGTAGGGAATGCCGAGCATATCGAGCGTTCCCTGCAGCAGACCATCTTCGCCGAACTTGCCATGCAGCGCATTGAAGACCATCTTGGCGCCGGCTTTCTGAATATCCATGGCAAAGGTCTTGGGATTGAGTTCCATGCCTTCGGCATTATAGCCCTTTTGCTGGAGTGCGGAGAGAATTGCTGCGCCCGTGCGGCGGGAAACTTCGGCTTCGGTGGAAGTGCCACCCATAACAACTACGATTTTATCCTGCTTCATTTATAATCCTGCTTTCCAATCTTACTTATTGAGTAATTCCACTAATTCTTCACCGGTCTTATAGATATCCCCGGCACCCATGGTGATAATCAAATCGCCATCTTTGGCTTCTTCTTCCAAATACTTCGCTAACCGTTCCCGCTGCGGAATGTAGATGACATCCTGACCGGACTGCTTGCGCACTTCATTTAAGATGGTTTCGCCGTTAATGCCCTCAATCGGTGCTTCGCCGGCGCTGTAGATATCCGTAAGGATAAGCAGGTCAGCGGACACAAACGCCTTGCCAAATTCCTCGTGCAGAAGCTGCGTACGGGAATAGCGGTGCGGCTGGAAAACGCAAACCAGACGCTGAGGATTAAGTTCCTTGGCGGCCTTGAGCGTAGCGGCGATTTCCGTCGGATGGTGCGCATAATCATCCACCACCCAAATGCCATTTGCCCGGCCCTTGGTCTGGAAGCGGCGTTTTGCGCCATGGAACTCAGCCAGACCGGCAGCGAGTTTTTCAAACTCCACGCCCATGCTCAGCCCCGTCACGATGCAGGCCAGCGCATTGAGCACGTTATGACGGCCCGGAATGTTCAGTGAAACATGGCCCAACATCTCCTCACCATGCAGAACATCAAAGGCAATGCCCTTGCCATTGGTCTTGATGTTCTTGGCCGTGTAATCGGCTTCATGGTCAATGGCATAGGTATAGAACTTGCGGTCAACGGTTTTGGCAATATTGCGCAGGTTTTCGTTATCAAAACACAGCACGGCATAGCCCGTTTCCTTGTCCACATTCTGAATGAACTGCGTAAAGGCCTTGATGATGTTCTCCATCGTGCCGTAGTGGTCCATATGGTCATCTTCCACGTTGGTCACCACCGCGATATGCGGATGAAGTTTCAGGAAGGAACCATCGCTTTCATCGGCCTCCGAAGTCAGATATTCGCTTTCGCCCAAAATCGCATTCGTGCCGAGGTCCGGCATTTCGCCGCCCACGACCACCGTCGGGGATACGCCGGCCTTCGTGAGCGCCACACCGAGCATGGAGGTCGTCGTGGTCTTGCCATGCGCACCGGCTACGGCAATGCCCTTGTACTCATTGACGAGCGCCGCATTGATATCGGAACGGTGCAGCTTGCGAATGCCCAGGTCGCGGGCCGCCAGCACTTCAGGATTGTCAAAGGGAATCGCCGTGGATACCACAATGGCGTCGGCCCCCTTGACGTTTTCGCCCTTCTGCCCGTCCAACGTGATTTTGGCCCCCAATTTCTGGAGGTTCTGAATCACTTCGGAATCTGCCCTGTCGGAACCGGTGACTTCATAGCCCAGCTCCACCATAATCTTGGCCAGCGGGCTCATGCCAGCACCGCCAATGCCTACAAAATGAATTTTTTCAATATCCTTTAGCTCTTTCAGCCGTTTCATTACCTTTTTCTCCCCTGTGTCATCTCAATAACCATGGCAGCAATATCCTCTGCCGCCTGCGGCTTGCCTAGCGCCTTGCTGGCCCTAGCCATTGCCGCCAGTTTATCTTCATCTGCCAAAAGCTCCTGCAAGGTGCTTTGCAGAATATCGCTCTTCAAATCCCGGTTCAAAATTACTTTGGCCGCGCCGGCTGCTTCAAGCGCCCGCGCATTGTGTTCCTGATGATTCTCCGCCGCATACGGATAGGGAATCAAAATTGCCGGAATCCCGCGTGCAGTGAGCTCGGCAAGGCCAGTTGCCCCAGCCCGGTAGACCACCAAATCCGCCATAGCCATAGCCTGCGGCATATTGTAGAGGTATGGTTCCACTTTGACATGCGGCGTTTGGGCCAAATTTACGCCCTTTGCCTGCAGGCGGCTGATGATGTCCTCGTAATCGAGCTTGCCCGTGACATGCAGATACTGCACCTCACGCTGCTTGGCCGCCTCGACCAGCACATCCACCATAGCGTTATTGATGCTGCGCGCGCCACGGCTGCCGCCGGAAATCAGCACCGTTTTTTTCGCCGGGTCAAAGCCAAAGGCCTTGGCGCCTTCCTCTCTTGTCGCCGTGAGCACGTCCTTGCGGATGGGATTGCCGGTGCAGGTTACCTTGCCTGCCGGAAAATGCTTCTCCGCCTCCGGCGTGCCCGCCGCAATGCGGGTGACGAACTTGGAAAGAATCTTGTTGGTGATGCCCGGCACCACATTCTGCTCCTGAATCAGCGTCGGAATACCGAGCATACTGGCCGCCATGAGTACCGGCCCGCAGACATAGCCGCCCGTACCGATGACCGCATCGGGCTTGAACTTACGCACCACGTTCATGGCCTTGGCCACGCCCACAGCCGCTAAGCCTGCCCGCACGAAATTGGCCGGCGACAGGCTGCGCTTAAAGCCCTGAATATCCACTGTCGCAAAAGGGATATTTTCCTTGGGGATAATATCGGCCTCCAGCCCCTTGTGCGTACCGACGTACAGGAAGCTGGCCTCCGGATATTTTTCCTCAATGGTGCGCATAATGGTCAGCGCGGGGTAAATATGCCCGCCAGTACCACCACCGGAAATAATTATCTTCATCTTCATCCCTCTTACAATTTATTCACTAAATCCTTGAAATGACGCCCGCGTTCCGCCATGCCGTTATACATATCGAAGCTGGCACAGGCCGGTGACAGCAGTACTACCTGCGGCGCTTTGGCCAGCGAATGGGCGATTTTGACCGCCTCATCCATCGAAAAACCTGCACGGTGGATATGCTCGGCAGGATAACCGCTCTTTAAGGCCTCCTGCTCAAAACGGTCAGCGGCTGCGCCCACCAGCACCAAATCCGTGACGCGCTCTTTTACGCGAACCAGGAAATCCGTCAAATCCGTCATCTTGTCGTCGCCGCCCGCCAGCAGCACAATGCCGTTGTCAAACGTTTCCAACGCCTTGATGGCCGAATCCGTATTCGTCGCCTTGGAGTCGTTATAGTACTCCACGCCATCCAGCGTGCGGACGTATTCAATGCGGTGTTCCACGCCGCGGAAGGATTTGAGCACCGGAGTCATTTCCTCGGCGCTGCAGCCGGCCAAAAAGGCCGTCATGGCCGCCGCCAGTGCATTTTCCACATTGTGCGCGCCCTTGATACCCAGCTCGCCAATGCTGCAGAGCGGATAATCCTCACCCTTCCAGGCAATGGTCAGCATATCGCCTTCGAGATATGCCCCCTCATGGAGATGCACCTGACGGCTGAAAAAGACCACATGCGCACTGGCACGGTTTGCCATATCCTTTACCCGCTCATCATCGTAGTTGAGCACGAGGAAATCCTTGCCTTTCTGCTGAGCAAACATGCGCTCCTTCATGCGCTGATATTCTTCCATCGAACCATGTCGCACGATATGGTCGGGCGTGACGTTTAAGACCGTGGCCACATGAGGATGGAATTCCTCGGTGACCTCCATCTGATAACTGGAAATCTCAGCGGCGATATAACCGTCTGCCGGAATCTCCAAGGCCACCTCCGAAAGCGGCACGCCGATATTGCCGCCCACGCCGACCTTGTTGTAATGGCTTTCGAGCAACAGGCCCAGGAGCGTAACGGTAGTCGTCTTGCCGTTGGTACCCGTTACCGCACAGATGGGCGCCTTTTTGAGCCGATAGGCCAGTTCCACTTCGCTGGCCACCCGGATTTTCCGCTTATAAGCGGCCTGAATCAGGGGAATACGGGCCGGCACCGCAGGAGAAACGATGACGAGGCTCACCCCGTCCAAGAGTTCCTCCGCCTGCGGGCCGAACACACAGTTAATGCCCATATCCCGCAGCTCATCAAAATCATCGGTTAAATCCGCCTCGTTCTTGGCATCGCTCAAGGTCACCTGCGCCCCTAAACGGCGGGTGATTTTGGCCGCCGCAAAACCGCTGATACCTGCACCGATAATCAGTACCTTTTTGCCCGTTAAATCCATGGTAAATCCCCCTAAATGTTATAACAGTTTTAGTGCCATAATGCTGCCGATAAGCCCTACCGTCCAAAAGACGAAGACCACTTTCCACTCCGACCAGCCGCCCAATTCAAAATGATGATGAATGGGGCTCATGCGGAAAACGCGCTTGCCCGTGGACTGGAAGGATGCCACCTGAATGATAACCGACATGGCCTCACAGACAAATATAATGCCAATAAGCCCCAACAGGAGCTCCGTATGGGTGAGAATGCCCAGGGCCGCCATTGCACCACCCAGAGCCAACGAACCCGTATCGCCCATAAACACCTTGGCCGGATGCGCATTAAAGCGCAGGAAGCCCACACAGGCGGCGGCAATCGCCGTGGCAAAGATGGCCAAATCGCTATGCCCCAAAAGCGTGCAGACCACAGCATAGGAGCTGGCCGCAATGGCCACCGTGCCGGAGGCCAGGCCGTCCAGCCCATCGGTGAGGTTCACGGCATTGCTCATGCCCACCATCACAAAGGGCACAAAGGCATAATAGCCTGCGCCAATATTGATATGGCTGTCGAGCACCGGCACCCAAATGGTCGTATCAATGCCCAACATACGCGTACCGATAATCATGGTGACGATGGCAATGATGATTTGCCCCAACAGTTTCTGCTTAGCCTTTAAGCCTAAGTTGCGCTTCTTGACCACCTTGATGTAATCATCCAGAAAGCCCAACAGAAAATGACCCAGCATGATAAAGAGTGCCAGAATGATTTCCGTGGAAAGCGGCGCCGCAACCAAAGTTGCAATGGTAATGCCCAGGATAATCATAATGCCGCCCATCGTCGGCGTACCGCTCTTGGCCTGATGGCTTGCCGGTCCTTCCTCGCGAATACTCTGTCCAAACTTCAACTTATGCAGTTCCGGGATGAAAAACGGTCCGGTCAGTAAAACGAAACCTGCGGCAATCCCCGCCGCCAATATAAAGCTATCCAATGTTATAATGCCTCACTATCTAAACGTAAATCACAGCAAATCAATAATCTTTTCCATAGCCATGCCACGGGAGCCCTTAAAGAGCAGCGTATCGCCGGGTTGCAGCAGTTCATGGAGCTTTTCCGCCGCTTCTTCATGGCTTGCACAGCGGTAAACCGCCGTCATACCCTTGTTTTCGGCGCCCTTGGCGATAAATTCGCCCATTTCGCCGCGCGTAACGAGCGCCGTGAAACCATGTTCCGCCACTTCCTCGCCCACATGGAGATGTGCCTCTTCCGATACACTGCCCAATTCGAGCATATCGCCGAGCACGGCAATCTTGCGGCCTTTAGCCAGTTCCGACAGCGTATTGATGGCCGCCGTCATGGACATAGGGCTGGCGTTATAGGCATCGTTGACCACGTTCCACTCTTTAACCTTTTGCAGTTCAAAGCGCATCTTCGTGGCTTCGAGATTGCCGAGGCCTTCACGCACTTCAGCCGGCGTCAGGCCCATGGCAAAACCTGCGGCAATGGCAGCCAGCGTATTGTAAACATTATGACGCCCTACCATGTTGACTTCATATTCATGACGCTCATTGGCGTAGGTCACCATGAACTTCGTCACATTGCCTTCCGTATGAATGGCCTCGCCCTTGACATCGGCCTCCTGTTCCAGGCCGATGGTGATGACCTTTACGCCATCCTTAACCGCCGCACGCATGCCGGCCACATATTTATTGTCGGCATTTAAGATAACCGTGCCGCCGGCGGGAATGGCTTCCACGAGTTCCTGCTTGGCCTTGGCGATATTTTCCAAAGAACCCAAAAGTTCCATATGGGTTTCGCCCACATTGGTCACAATGCCAATCTGCGGGGCGGCAATCGGCGCGAGCGCCTCAATCTGATGGAAGCCGCGCATGCCGATTTCCACCACAGCGGCCGTATGTTCTGCTTTGAGTCCCAACAGCGTCAGCGGCAGGCCGATTTCGTTGTTGAAGTTGGCCTGCGTCTTGAGCACCGCGCCCTTGGCCGACAGCACAGCCGCCGTCAAATCCTTCGTCGTGGTCTTGCCGTTGGAACCGGTAATCGCCACCACGGGGATTTGCGGGAACTTTTCGCGCCATGCCTTGGCCATCAGCTGATAAGCCAGCAGGGTATCCTTTACCTGCAGAACCGTGCCCTGACATTTTGCCAGCTGCTTTTCGTCACAGGCTTCACTTACCACTACACCGGCTGCGCCCTTTTCCAAAGCCTCAGCCGCAAAATCTTCACCATTGAAACGCTCCCCCTTGAGGGCCACAAAGAGCACCCCTTCACTGATTTTGCGCGTATCGGTAACAATGGCGCCGAATTCTTTTTTATCTTCCTTATATACTTTGGCACTAGTGGCCTTTACCATCTCATTAAGCGTAAACATCCGTCAGGCTCCTTTTTTCGCTGCCACGGCCTCGCGGGCAACTTCCTTATCATCGAAGTGAATCGTCTTATCCTTCAAAATCTGATAATCTTCATGGCCCTTGCCCAGGATAATCACGATATCATCCGTTTCGGCAAGTTCCACGGCGCGGAAAATGGCCTCACGCCTGTCGATAATGCACTCATGGTGCTTAGCGCCAATCGTTTCCTTCACGCCAGCTTCGACTTCGCTCAGGATAAAGGCCGGGTCTTCGCTGCGCGGATTGTCGGAGGTTGCGATAACCACATCGGCCAAATCTGCTGCCAGTCTGCCCATAATCGGACGCTTCGTGCGGTCGCGGTCGCCGCCGCAGCCAAACACCGCAATAATCTTCTTCTTCGCAATGCGGCGGGCCGTATTGAGCACGTTTTCCACCCCGTCCGGCGTATGCGCATAGTCCACGATAATGGAGAAATCCTGCCCGGCCTTCACGAGTTCAAAGCGGCCCGGCACGCTGGTGAAATTCAGCAGGGCTTTCTCAATTACTGCAGGGTCAATCTTCTCCGCAATAGCAGCGCCCACAGCGGCCATGACATTATAGACATTGAAGATACCCGTGATATGCAGTTGTAAATCCAGTTTGCCCAAAAATTCTTCGATCAGCGTGAAATTTGCCCCACTGGCCAAAACTTCCACATTGGTTGCCTGCAGGGAAGCCTTGTTTTCGATACCATAGGTCAGATGACGGCACTTGGCATGCTCGAGCATGGTCTTGCCGGCTTCGTCGTCGGCATTGACCACAGCCGTCTTATTTTCCTTGACACCTGCTTTCCCCAGCAGGTCAAAAAGCTTGGCCTTGGCCAATTTGTAGTTTTCCAAGGTCTTATGGTAGTCCAGATGGTCCTGCGTGAGATTGGAGAACACCGCCGTATCAAATTCGATACCGGCCACGCGGTTCTGGTCAAGCGCATGAGAGGAAACCTCCATCACGACATAATCCATGCCCTTGTCCCGCATAATGGCCAGCGTGTGCTGCAGTTCCACCACATCCGGAGTCGTATTGTGAATGGGGAATACTTCTTCCTCCATCATAATCTGAATCGTGCCGATAAGGCCCACCTTGTAACCAGCTTCGCGCAAAATCGCGCGGATAAGGTAACTGGTCGTGGTCTTGCCATTCGTCCCCGTAATGCCGATTACCCGCATCTTCTGCGCAGGATAATCATGGAAAAACGGCACAATCGTATCCAGAGCCGTTTTGAGCTCCGGCACCTGCAGTACCGCCACACCTTCCGGCACCTCAACCTCATCGGCCTTGCGCATGGTCAAAATAGCCTTTGCCCCCTGCGCTGCGGCCTGCGGAATGAACTTGTGCCCATCCACATGGAAACCGGCAATGCACACGAATAATGTACCTTCGCCAGCCTTGCGGGAATCGTGTTCAATCCCCGTAATTTCTATATTGCCATCGCCTGTAATTACAGAACCTTCCACGAGTTCTGCTAACTGCGCTAAAGTCTTCATATATATCCTCCCTCGCCGAATTATGCGAACCGTTTTTTATTATAACGCCAACGCTAAAATTTTGCCATAGGCAAAAAAAATTACAGGATTTTTCTCCCTAAAATCCTGTAATTTTGCGTTTCTTGTTCATTTTTATTTCTCACTGCTAAAATACGTCTGACGCGGTACTTCCATCCCCAGCTGGTCCTTGGCAATGGCCTTGATTCTGTCCGGCGATTTCAACTTGGCAATCTCGATTTTCAGCCGTTCATTTTCCTGTTCCTTCTGCTCAGCCTGCTGCTGAACCGCCACCAGCTCATAGCCGCGGCTGGCGCTGATACCGCTGCCCACCGTGACCAACAGCGCCAGGACCGTCATGGTCAAAAAGAGCAGCTGACCATGGGAACGCAGTCTTGTGTCCAGAACCGTCTTAAACAACGGTTCCTTCGGGGCTTTGCGCAGCTCCTTTTCCTCTTCTTCAGGGGTAAGAACGCGCTGTTCTTCTTCGTAATATTCTTCCTGTCTGGCCAGCATGGTCATTTGCCCCCCTTCTCATTCAATGGTAACTTTTCGGCAATGCGCAGCTTCGCACTCTTGGAGCGGGAATTATGCTCCAGTTCATCGGCTGTCGCCTGAATCGGCTTGCCGATAATCTTGATCTCCGGCTGATGATTGCACATGCACACCGGCAGTTCCGGCGGACAGATACACCCACGCGAAAGTTCCTTCAACACATTCTTGGCAATGCGGTCTTCCAACGAATGGAACGTGATAATCGCAATGCGCCCGCCCGGCTTCAAATGCGCGACCGCCGTACGGAAAGCCGTCTCCAAAATCCCCAGCTCGTCATTGACCTCAATGCGGATGGCCTGAAAGACCCGCTTGGCCGGATGACCGCCCGCTGCCTGCCGCACCGCCTTGGGCACGGCCTTGCAGATGATGTCCACCAGTTCCCCGGTGGTTTCAATCGGCTTATTTGCCCGTTCCTGCACGATAAACTGCGCGATACGCTTGCTCCAGCGCTCCTCGCCGTATTCCTTGAAGATGCGGTTCAGTTCTTTTTCCTCGTAGTTATTCACCACATCATAAGCGCTGAAATCGGCTTCGGGATTCATGCGCATATCGAGCGGCGCATCCTGTATATAGGAAAAGCCCCGTTCTGCCGTATCAATCTGATGGGACGAAACCCCCAAATCAAAAACCACCCCATCCACAAGAGGAGCATTCTCATCCGCAAGAATCTGCTCCAGATTGCGGAAGTTGCTGTGAACGATATCCACCCGGCACCTGGCCTCTTTCAGCCGCTCCGATGCCGCGCTGATGGCTGCCGCATCCTGGTCGATGCCAATAAGGCGTCCCTTTTCCGTAAGCATGGAGGCAATCCGGCTGGAATGACCGCCGCCCCCCAGGGTACAGTCCACATAAGTCCCGTCTTTAGTTGTCACGAGACCTTTTACCGTCTCCTCCAGCATTACGCTGATATGATGAAACTCCATGCGCCCTGTAGTCCTTTCCTGTGTCCTTATATACCTAAGTCAGCCAATGTCGCGGCAATCGCCGTAACCTCCGGCTCCACCTCGCCATTGTATGTACTCCAATTATCCTTGCTCCATACCTCAATGCGATTGTCCACACCAGTCAGGATAACATCCTGCCGCAACGCAATCTGCGCGTGACTGCGCAGATTAGACGGAATGAGAAACCGTCCCTGCTTATCGCACTCGAGCATACGCGCTCCAGAGAAGAAAAAGCGGTTCACCGCCCGTGCTTCGGGCCGCGAAATCGGCAAAGCGCGGAGCTTGCCCGCCAGTTCCTCCCAAGCCTGCTGGCCATAGAGAAACAAGCACTTGTCAAACCCCTTGGTGATGATAAACGTAACGCCCAATTCCTGACGAAAATCCGCCGGCAGAATGATACGCCCTTTCGCGTCAATGGAATGGGTATATTCCCCCATAAACATCCTGCCACACCACCTTTAGGTCACTACTTGCCACTTTCTACCACTTTTCCCCACTTTACTTCTTATATTTTATAGCATATCCAGACGAATAGCAAGGCTTCCTTGTAGACAACGGAATATTGTTCGATACACAAGGCCGGCAGGAGGGGGCGGGGATAACTTTCGGCTGCTTAGACAGGCTTGTCAA
>CADBYQ010000034.1 GCA_902798865.1 Pseudoselenomonas ruminantium
GTTAACGCGCTTCTGGATCGTCTGGAAGTTGGTCATCATGCCGCCGAGCCAGCGTTCGTTCACATAGAACATGTTAGCGCGGAGAGCTTCTTCTTTGATAGCTTCCTGAGCCTGCTTCTTCGTACCAACGAAGAGAACGCTCTTGCCTTCTGCAGCAACGTCACGCAGGAATGCGTATGCTTCATCAACCTTCTTAACGGTCTTCTGCAGGTCGATGATGTAGATACCGTTACGCTCCGTAAAGATGTATTTAGCCATCTTCGGGTTCCAACGGCGGGTCTGGTGTCCGAAATGAACACCTGCTTCAAGTAACTGTTTCATGGAAATAACTGCCATGTTGGTGCACCTCCTGTTTTTTTCTTCTGGGCTCCTCATCCTCTGCACCACCTCCATACCCGAGGCACAGGGCAGATATCGGCAACCCATGCTTTTTTTCTTACACCGCGAAAAATTATATCATAAGAAAAATCCCGGCGCAATAGCTAAAATAAATTTTTACGCGCCAATCCGCAAAATCATGCGGTTTTCATCGCCGCTGGCCAAATAGACCCGCCGCAGACAATTTACCGTAATGGATTCGATAAAGTAATCCTGATAGGAGAATTTGCCCTGCTGGGCAGTTTTGATGATGTCATAAGGACTGCCATTATCCCGGACAATCAAGGTCAAATCGTCTGCGGGTTTCTTGCCAAGCAGGATGGAAAATTCCATTTGAAAAGGCTTGTCTGCCGCCCGCATGCTGGCATGCATACCAATTTCCTCCACCAACACCGTGAGCAACGATCGCTGGTGGGCAGAGATATCTACAGCCGCCATATCCGCTGCCACACGCTCAGATAAAGCCACTACCGCCTTCATGGTGCAATCGGTATCGTAGGAATATTGGCGGGAAAGTTTTTCCTTGTCCAAAAACAATCTGCCTGCCTTGCCTGTCCACCCTGCGTTAAACATATAAGCCAGGACAAACCCCGCACCTGTTCCGAGCCACATCTCATTCATGGAACAGAGTGCCCCCATTTCCATACCCACATAGGGAAAGCCAAGCAGCAGGAAAACTTTCAGCAAGGCACCATAATTCCGCTTTTCAATATAAATATAGTAGTTACTGTACATCAGCGTACAGCCTAAAAAGACGATAAACAGCAGAAAGCAGCGCACAGCTGCCCCCGTTTCGGCTATCATCTGTTCATCACGCACACCAAAAAGCAGGGGCAAAAAGCCCGCCAGCGCCATGCCCGAAGCGGTAAACAACAGACTAATAATCACCGTTGCCCGTATACCGATATCCATGGTCTTTTGAATACTGTGCAAATTTTCTTCGGCATGATACTGACAAATCATAGGCTGCAAACAATCCACCAGCCCCGTATAGAGGGCAATAATCAACGTGAGCAGATTGACCGCCACCGTCACGACAATCATGTGTTCCTCACCGAAATGGCTGATGACACAGGAAGACAGCGCTACCGGCAGCAGCGACAAGAACAGCGTATCCAAAGAATGATATAAGCTGTAGACCACGCCATAGAGCACATCTTTGGTATGCCAGTACCAGCGAAAACGCAAGCGGCTGCGCCCACCATTCAGAAAATAAAGCTGTACCAGCACCGCTGCCAGCAGGCCGCAGCTTGTGGCAATCCCCACGCCCATGACGCCAATCTGCAGGCAGAGGACAATATCCAGCAGCGCATTGACCACAAAGGTGCATATCGCCCCAATTACACAGACCCGTTCCTGACCTTCCGCCACAAATACGGTATAAAAGAATACGTTTAAGAACATCAACGGCGCATAAAAGAGCAGGCCATTGTAATAGTCACGGGCATAGCCCATGAGCTGTGGCGAAATCGCCCAAAAAGCCAGCAGGTTTTCCCGAAAGAAAAACATCCCGGCCACAAAGGCCAGCCCTACGCCCACAGCCAGCAGCACGCCCATGCTGAACAGCTGATTGACCCGCTCGCGGTCGCCCCGCCCCTGTGCATAGGAAAGCATCATGGCCAGCCCGTCAGCAATCAGGTAGCTGACAAAGATGATAAAGGTAATCAAGGGAAAAACCAGCGTCATGCTGACGACCGCGTTTTCCCCCACCAGCTGCCCTGCCGCCACATTATCCGTAAGAATCAGCACATAGGCACTGGCCATGGAAAACATGGCGGCGGCAAAAACCGAACGAAAGCGGGTAGAAATTACCGTTTTTTCGCCCCAAAAGCTAAAGCGGCTCACGGCAAAATCTCCGCTAATTTACAATCTTCTGCCTGCATAGCTGAAAGCATTTCATCATAGGCCGCGGCATACTGCTGCATTGCCTTTTCCGAATAACGGCTGGCATCGTAGACCAGTTTCAGCGAATAAGAACCATCATCGAGTACCGTCACCGCAATATCGAGCACATTTTCTGCGGCCGAACGCTTATTGGGCGGCATTTCCTCGACTTGGCAGGGCAGACCGCCAAGGATATAGGACGCTTTAATATCCGTATCCTTTTGCAGGATAAAGCTGGCACATTCGCCTTCCAAATCGTCCTTATAAACCAAATCCAGTCCTTTGGCATAAGTAATGCCTTTGTTAATCTTTTCCTCCAATGCCGTAAGGAATTGCGTGATGGACATATCCTGCCCGAAATCCCATTTCAGCGGATACTGATTGAGCAGCAGCCCCATAAGGCGCATTTCCTTAATGGATGTACGCGCATTATGCACCCAGCTCATAATGACCTCCTTATTGCCGGTAACCTTGGACATAGCGGCCATTGCTGCCGCGATAAAGAAGGTATTTTCGCTGTAAGGACGGTCAGCAAAGAATTTATGGTTGATGTTGTTGAGGTCACATTCCACTGCGCCCTCATGCCAACTGTCCTCACAGCTGACATCTGTCGGCGGCAAGTGTTTTTGCGGGTCAAAACCGGCTAACATTTCCTGCCAGTAGCAATGACCTTCCTCCTGCCCGGACTGCAGTTCCTGCGCTTCTTCCCATACATATTCCGCATAGCTTGCCGGCTGGCGTTTCGCTGTCTTGCGCAAATACCGCTTATTGACTTCCCGCCAGAAAAGCAGGATAATCGCCGTACCATCCATAATAGCATGATAAAAGTCTCCATAGATATACTTACCTGAAGGAGTCAGCATCAAATAAAGACGGTAGAGCGGCCGGTCAATCAGCTTAAAGGGCTTTTCCAGCTCCCGCTTGCGCTCGTTAAAGGCCATTTCCGAAAGAATTTCCACACGCACCTTGGACACGCTGCCATCAAACCTCTGGCAGACCTCTCCCGTATCCGGATGGAAGACCAATCGACAGCGGAAAATATCATACATCTCCAACACTTCATTTACCGCCTCAGCCAGACGCTCCAAATCCACAGCCTCATCCAGCTTGAGCAGTGCACCGATATTCATCATGGTCGAATTCGCCTTGCGGAAATGCGTATCCACGAGCCAGCGCTGAATAGGCCGCAGCGGATAAAAACCATCCGTCGGCCCGGTTATCTCTCCGACCTGATTCGCCTGCACAATCTCAAAGAAATTCGTAAAACCAGTAACATCAAAAACATCCATAACTTCCTGCTGCGGATTCTTGATGATGATTTTAATATCCTGCTTGGCTGCCGCTTTCTTCACCATAAGCAAAGAACGCAAACCAGCCGAGGCAATATAATCCACATCCGAAAAATTCAGTTCGATTTCCTTTATTCCAGCCGGAATATCTGCAAGCTCCTGCTCCAGTCCCGGAGCCTCCACAGCATCGAGCCTGCCGGACAATTTCACCTGCCACAAATCACCTGCAACCTGCTTGACAATATCCAAAGCCATACCAACCACTCCATTCTATCTTTCTGCCCTATATCGACAAAACCACTACATATAAGCAATTTTATCTGTATTTATATTCGACACACAAATCAATTTTCCTCTATTTATTGTAAGCGTATTCAGAAACGTCCATACTGCACAACAAGCGCAACACACAAAAGGATATAAAATTGCAGTTTATTGATGTTATTGCGAGATTAAACTTATTTGTTACAGCTCAGTTTGGGTGGAGGTGGTAATACTTTTCGCCGTTGCACTAAATGGCCCACAAGCAAGGGGATACGCTGAAAGAAGCGCCGTTGGCCTGCCCGGCGCGGGTAACTGGACAGCTCTATTTTGCGAAGGGGTCGTTTAGCGGGAAACAGAAAAAGTACTCCCCGTTCGCCCCTGACCACGTATGAACAAGATACCTTTACCACGAACCGAACTCCACAACAAACTGCAATCAACGCATTAAGCCCGGTGTCTGATGATACGTTTCCGTCGCGTTTGACAAGCTTGTCTAAGCAGAGGAAATGTATCATCAGGCACCGGGCGCCTTTACATATCGTATTTACTTATTATGCAGCTTACTTGCCCGCCTTCATCCGATTAATCGCACTGACGAGCGCCTGTATGGACGCGGTAATAATATCGGTATCCATCCCTGCCCCCCAATGGGTCTTGCCTTCTTCATCCTTAATGCCGATATAGGCAATTGCGCGGGAATGCTGGCCGATTTCCAAAGCGTGTTCGCTATAGGTGAGGTCTTTGTACTTCACGCCCAGATTCTTCTGCAGGGCATTAGACACTGCATCCAAACGACCGTTCCCCTTGGCTACAAAGGTTTCCAGCTGGCCGTTGACCTTCACATCCACCGTACCGGAACGCGTGCCGTCCGGCTCTTTTTTGAGCAGGAAGTCCACGAGTTCATACGGTTCAGCGATATTGACATACTCATGCTGGAAAATCTGATAGATTTCGTCCGGCATAAGTTCCTTGTGCTTGTGGTCGGAAACGGATTTGACCCGATAGCCGAAATCCTCCCGCATCTTCTTGGGCATATCGATACCGTACTTCTGCTCCATGATGAAGCCCACGCCGCCCTTGCCGGACTGGCTGTTGATGCGGATGACGTCGCCATCGTACTCGCGGCCCACATCCTGCGGGTCAATGTAGAGATAAGGAAGCGTCCACTTGTCGGGATTCTTTTCTTCCTTCCACTTCATGCCCTTGGCAATGGCATCCTGATGGGAGCCAGAGAACGCCGCAAAGACCAGCTTGCCTGCATAGGGCTGGCGATAGCCGACCTGCATACGGGTCAGGCGCTCATAGGTGTCCACGAGAACTGGCATATCCTCAAGGTTCAGCTCTGGGTCAACACCCAAAGCGAACATATTCATCGCCACGGTCACAATATCCACATTACCGGTGCGCTCACCGTTGCCAAAGAGCGTGCCTTCCACGCGGTCAGCACCGGCGAGCAGGCCCATTTCCGTATCGGCTACGCCGCAGCCGCGGTCGTTATGCGGATGGAGGGAGAGCACCACATTTTCGCGGTACTTCAAGTGCTTGTTCATATAGGCAACCTGCATAGCGTAGACATGCGGCATGGACATTTCCACGGTTACGGGCAGGTTGATGATGGCTTTTCTATCTGCCGTGGGCTGCCATACATCGAGCACCGCATTGCAGACTTCCAGCGCATATTCCGGTTCCGTTCCCGTGAAGGATTCCGGCGAATACTCAAAGCGATAATTTTCTCCGGCTTCTTCCGTCAATTTCTTCAGGAGTTTCGCGCCTTCCACGGCAATCTCCTTGATTTCCTCCTTGGACTTGCGGAACACCTGCTCACGCTGGGCCACAGAGGTGGAGTTATAGACATGCACAACGGCATTTTTCACGCCCTTCAGCGCCTCAAAGGTCTTGCGGATAATGTGTTCGCGGGCCTGCGTCAATACCTGAATGGTCACATCGTCGGGGATAAGGTCATCTTCCACCAGCCGGCGCAGGAATTCATACTCCGTTTCCGACGCTGCCGGGAAACCGACTTCAATTTCCTTGAAGCCAACTTTGAGGAGCATCTTGTAAAATTCCAGCTTTTCATCGAGATTCATCGGAATAATCAGTGCCTGATTGCCGTCCCGCATATCGACACTGCACCATACGGGTGCCTTGTTCGGGGCGTCTTTCTTCGCCCATTCCAAATCCATCTCCGGCGGCATAAAATAACCTTTACTATACTTCTGATAATTCATCATCGGCATTCCCCTCCATATAATAATAGCCTTCCCCCTCCTCCAACGGAGGAGACGAAAGGCCATGCACTACGCATTTCCCTGTGTCGTATACTACAATAACATATTGGTATTATTTTTGCAAGTTTTTTGTGTTATTTTGTAAACATCATTTTAACCAACCGTCTGCCTGATGGCTTCACAGTTTTTCTCGTAAACCTCTTTGACGTCAGCTGCCAATGCCGTGAGTTCCTCGCGGCTTTTGCCTGCCCGAATGGCCTGCACCATCTTGTCGGCAGACTTAAACAGGCCCATCAGGCTCAAATTTCCTGCTGTGCCCTTCAAGGTATGCACACATTTCCCCGCCTTTTCGATATCACCGTCAGCAAATGACTGGGTAAAATCAGCATAGGAGCTATCGTCAAGGAATTTTACCAAAAACTTATGATAAAGCGCCACATTTCCCATAAACCGTTCTAGGCCTTTGTCGTAGTCAACGCCTACGTCACCAAGCGTTTGTTTGATCTCCAACTGGTCCATCATGTTCGCATCCTTTCGCGTTAGTTGCCACTCCTGTTCTTGCTCCTATACTTCGTGCTAAAGCCCCTGTTTTCCTGCCAACTAGGAAAATAATTTCCACGTTATTCTACACGGCGGTCTTCGCCATCGGTTATGACTTTTTTCCAGCCGTAATACTGCGCATACATGAGGTTATGGCTGCCTTCTTCACGCGGCTCCAAATCCGAACCCCAGGCCAAAACATCCGTATTCCAGGTCACGCAGCCCAGGTACTCGCAGATTTCATCGCCAATGGGCAGCACATCAATCTGATGCACCACGACCAAATCCTGTTCTTTATGCGCATTGATATAATCAATGCGGCTCATCCATTGCTGCCGCACATCCCATTCCACAGCACAATAAATTGCCGCCGTAGCCAGCCATAAGGCAAAGACAGAAGCAAAAACGCCACGGCACATGCCCTTATGCTGCTGATAAAATTTCTCCTTGTAAGGCATCAGTTCCCTGAGTGCCGTAACCGAAGCGGCGATAACCGCTGCCGTCGAGAAAAAGCCCGCCCGCGCAGGAGCCATCGGCACAAAAATCATCACCAGCATAACGCCCAAAGCACCGGCTATCATCACAGCCTGAAACTTCGTGACCTTGTTCCAGCGCTGGCCTTTGGGCAGTTGGCAGACGTAATAACCGATAAGCGCCAGCAGTGGCAGCCACAATTTACTTACCGGCCAAAAACATTCAGCGAAGGTAATCTGAAACATCAGCGGTGTCCAGTACATATCCGCAGGCAAACCGGGATTGTATTCATACAGCCGCTGCAATTCCATCCGCACCATTTCACCGGGAGCCTCGACCAGCATAATACCACCAATGCACAGGCAGATAAAACCACTCACCATCCACAACTGCAGTTGTTTTTGCTTTTTGAAATGCCACAGCGCAAAAAGTGTGATAAGCCCCGCTGCCGCCGCGCCGGTTTCCACCGACCAGCCGGCGCACAGGCCGCTTACAGCCATCAGCGGAACCGCCCACTTAGGCGGCTTTGCCCAAAAGTCTGCCTGCCAGTATTTTAAGGCAAAGGGCAGTAAAAATAAAAATTCCAACAGCCCCATCCACAGAAATACACAGCTGCCGCACATCCACAGCGTAGTCAAAAACGGGTCCGGCAGGAGAAACCAAAAGGCAAATACCAGCCAGAGCATATACGTGCGGTTCATCGCTTTCAGGCTCAGGCCGGTACCGATACGGAATACCAGTAACAACAAGCTGCCGAACACCAATGTGTTCAGGACGTTAAAAATTTCCTTGCCCTGCCAGGCAAAAAGCTGCGTAAGGCCGATACCTAAAATCCGTCCGCCCCAGGTGAAATAATGCGACCACTGACTGACCACAATATCGTAAAACGAAGTAATGCGCTGCCGCGGCCCCACACCATCCAAAAGGTTGCCCCGGTCGGCACCATCCCAAATAAAGGCATAGGGTATATCGTCCGATACAAAAGGCAGCATGCAGTTACGCACGAAGAATACGCCCAAAAATACCAGTAAAATCATTTGCCAGGATTGTAATTTTTTCACCATTCAATGACCTCCCCATATTTTCCCCAGTCAATTTGCTTATCGATGACAACCCCCTTTACCCCATGATATCGCGCATACATAAGGGATCGATTGTCCTGTGGTTCGCTTTCCAAATCGGCTCCAAACATCAACAGGCTTTCCGTAAGAGAACGATTGCCTGTAATTTTATCCAATTGGCCGGGAAGTTCAATCGCTGGCACCACAATCAGATCATCCTGTCTGTGCTCGTTAACAATTTTTTCCCGCTCAGCCCATTGCTGACTGTATGATGTTTCGATAATCAAACACAGGACCGTTGACAAGAGCCACGAACCGATAGCCGTAAAGCACAGCACCGCTGCCACCAAACGGATTTTCGGTACCTGCCTGCACTGCGCTGCCACCAGCGGCATAATCATCCGCAGCGCAGCTGTTGAAGCTACCAGCAGAAAAATCACGCTATGGTAAGCGCCATGCGCACGAAAATCCGGTGAAAACATCATCGCACACAGAACCAAAAAACTGCCTGCAGTAAACAGCAGAATATAATGTTTCCACTCCCTGCTGCACTGCCCATAGCGCAGGCAGAGCACAATGGGAACAAAGAGCGGCAATTCCCCGATAAACACCGGCAAAAAGCCGGACACAAAATTATACAGAAACATGATGGGCGTCCATAAAAGCTCCGGCGGCATGGTGTACTCCGGAGCCAGTTCCTGCATAAGCCTTAACCGTTCCATACTGCCCGGCGCCAACATAAGCAGAAGAATTCCCACCATAAAGAAGCCAAGCCCCACCAATTGCCAGCTTTGCAGTTTTTTCTGCCGATAAAACATCACCAGAAAAGCCAGTGTAATGAGCAGCGTGACAATGGCCCCCGGCTCTACCGACCAACCGGCCAAAAGCCCCAACAGTGCCATCACCGGCATTGCCCAGCCTGATTTATTCAGCGGCAAATCATCCCGCCAATAGGCTAAAGCATAGGGCAGTAAAAAAGCGCATTCCACCACCGCTGTCCACAGATACACACAAGCTCCGGTCAGCCATACCATGGTGTAGATATACGAGGGTATGGCAAAAAACAAGCCCAGCAACAGCCATAAAAGACCTGCTTTGCTTTTGCGCAGATGCTCAATCCTGCCTGCCGCCAGCCAAAAGAGGACTAAGACCAACAGAACGAAGAATGCCGTGTTAAAAAAAGCAAACAAAAAATCATGCGCACTCCTCTGCCAGGCGAAGAACTGCACGGCAAAAAGTGCCGGCACCCGCCCGCCCCAGGTAAAGTAATGGGACCACTGGGATACAACTATATCGGTCAAGGACGTGATTCTCTGCCGCGGCCCAATTCCATCCATGAGATTGCCGGCATGGGCACCGTCCCAGATAAAGGCATAGGAATAATCATCCCCGACCATCGGCATTAAGATATTGCGCCATAAAAACACCCCGGCGCCAAAGAACAGCAGCTGCTGCCAGTTCAGCCGCTGCCATAAGGCTTGCCACAGGCCATACAGTCTGTCCGCCCAAACTTCCATGAACAATTATCTCTCCTCATCAACCGGTTTTTTCTTCTGCCGTCCTGCCACAGCCACATAGAGCACCGGCACAATCAGAATCCCCATTATCGTTGCCAGTGCCATGCCGCCCACCACGGCCACACCCATACTGCTGCGTGCCCCGGAGCCTGCACCATCGGCAAACGCTAGTGGCAGACAGCCGGCAATAAAGGCCACCGAAGTCATCAGTATCGGCCGCAGGCGCAGTTTAGCCGCCGTCAAAGCCGCTCGGATAGCCGCCGTTCCCCGTGCCTGTCGTTCCTTGGCAAATTCGACAATCAATATCGCATTTTTCGCCGTCAGCGCTACAACCAGGAGTATGCCTATCTGCATATAAAGGCTGCCAGGCTGACCTACAGCCAGTTCCGAAACGAGCGCACCGCCAATTCCCAAGGGAACGGATAGGAGCACTGCCCAGGGCAGGCGCCAGGATTCATAGATAAAGGTCAGGCACAGGAACACAAAAACCAAGGATAAACCAAGTAATACGGCTGTATCCGTCTGTGCCTCCCGAGCATGACGGCTGATGCCGCTCCAGGCGATTTGGAAACCATCCGGCGCCGCTTCACGAACAACATCTTCCATAGCATCCATCGCTTCACCAGACGAAGCATCCTCGCCCGGCTCAATTTCAAAGTGAATGCTCCGCACACCGTCGTAACGGCTTATGCTGACCGGGCCAGCAGACGTTTTTGCCTGCACCAGAGCATCCAGCGGCACCATCGTCCCTTCGCTGTTGCGCACAAACAGGAAACGCATGGCCTCCGTTTCACTGCGGAAAGCCGTATCGGCCTGCAGAACCACTTTGTACACCTGCCCAAAGCGGATGAAGTCATTGACTTCTTCACCGCCGAAATTTACCTGCAGGGCACTGTAGACATCACTTAGGTTTACCCCCAAAAGTTTTGCCTTGTCCTCATTCACCATAAAATCTGCATAGGGCGTACCCATATCAAAATCCGCTTCGATGCTGCCAATTTCCGGATGCTTTTGCGCAGCAGCTTCCACTCGATTAACAACAGCCTGCAATTCTTCTTCCGAATGACCGGATAAATCCAACAGATGCAGCGAAACGCCGCTGGTCATCCCCAGTTCCGGCAAAGCCGGCGGATTGATCCCCGTGACGCCCGCTTCCGGAACAATTTCCTTGGCCGCACCATCCAGCCATTCCAGCAAATCATCCACGCTCTGTCCATCTGCCATGCGTTCCGACCAGTCCTTCAACGCCACAAAGAGAATGCCCGCATCGGGACGTGTATTATCGCCCAACAAGTCCGTACCTCCAACGCCCACAACTGCCTTTACCGCTTCCTGCGCCTGCAGTTTCTCCGTCAGACGGTTCATGGACTCAATCGTATGATTGAGTGATGTTCCTGCCGGCAAGGCCAAACCAGCCATAACATAGCCCTGGTCTTCCTCCGGCAAAAACTCCTGCGGCATAACGAAATACAAGCCTCCGGTCCCCACAATCAGCAGGAACAGGGCAGCCAAAACCAGCTTGCCGCGCCGCAGACAATAGCCCAGACATTGCTGGTATTTACGCCCAACTTTAGAAAGCAGCTGGGCAAAACGCGCCAAGATTCCCGTTTTATCTGCCGCCTGCTCCCTGTTCCTGAGCAGCAATACGCAAAGAGCCGGGGTAAAGGACAGCGCTGCAAAAGCGGAGATGCTCATAGACGCCACCAACGTCAGGGCAAACTGCCGGTATAACGTTCCCGTCATGCCCGACAAAAATGCAACCGGCACAAAGACCGCCGCCAGAACAAAGGCAATCGCGATTATCGGCGCCTGTACTTCCCGCATGGCTGCCGAAGCCGCTTCTTCTACTGGCAGGCCATGCTCAACATGGCGGAACACGCTTTCGATAATGACAATGGCATCATCCACCACCAAGCCAATGGCCAGAATCAGGGCAAAGAGGGTCAGCAAATTCAGCGAATAGCCACAGAGATAAAAGACAAAAAAGGTTGCAATAAGCGACACAGGCACCGCCAGCATGGTGATAAGCGTTGCCCGCCCGCTGCCCAAAAAGAGATAGACAATCACTGCGACCAAAAGCAGCGCTTCGCCAAAGGTATAGGCAACTTCGGCCATGGATTCTTCAATGAAGCTGGTCTGGTCGACCACAATGCGGTATTCCATATCCGGCGGGAACATCGTCTGCGCTTCCGCGAGGATTTTTTTCACTTCACCAATGGTTTCCAGTGCATTGGCACTATCCGTCAGCGAAATACTGTAGGTCGCGGCCTCCCGTCCATCCTGATAGGAAACATAGCGGGTATCCCGCCGGCCTTCCGTCACCTGCGCCACATCTTTAACCCGAACCAGTTCACCATGCTGAGCGGATAAAACGATATTGCCAAAATCCTCCGGCGTCTGGCGGCGGTTCAACACCCGCCCCACCAGCTGATGTTCCTGTCCATTATTTACCGGCATCTTCCCCAATGTTCCGGCAGCGGGCTGAACATTTTGTTCCTGAATCGCCGACTGCATATCCGCTACGGCCAGATTCTTGGCTGCCAGCTTATCCGGCTGCAGCCAGATGCGCATGGCATAATCTTCCGTGTACTCATCCACACTGCCGACACCAGAAACGCGTTTTATCTTATCGAGAAAATACGTCTTGGCATAATTTTGCAGAAAAATGCTGTCATAAGTCCCCTTGGGTGAGCACAGGGACATGACAAATACCATGCCCGGCATGGAGCGGCTGGTGGTTACACCATAGTTCTGCACCGACTGCGGCAGCGAGGGCAGCACCGTCGCCACGCGATTCTGCACGCTGGCTGCCGCCACTTCCCCATCTACGCCCGGAGCAAATTCAATATCCAATTTATAATCGCCCAAGGCATCGGCACTCGATGACATGGAGCGCAAACCGTCAATGCCATGAATTTCCGCTTCGATGATATTTGCTACCGTATCCTGCACCACCGTGGCATCTGCGCCCTGATAAGTTGCCGATACCGAAACCGTCGGCGGCATAATGCTCGGATATTCGGCAATGGGCAGACGGAAGGCCGCCACCAAACCGAACAAGGTCAGGAGCACGGCGAGCACCACGGCCTGCAAAGGATGACGGATAAAATACTGAGCCAATAAAAAACACCTGCCTGCTTAACGTATCATCATATTACTTCATAAATTGGTCGATGGCCTTATTTAACTGGTCAATCGCTTCCTTATCGTTATCCCGCACCGCATCTACAATGCAGTGTTCCATATGGTCCTTGAGGATAATCTTGCTGACACCGTTAATGGCACTCTTTACCGCCGACAGCTGAATGAGGACTTCACTGCAGTCGCGGCCATTTTCCACCATGCTCTTGATGGATTCCAAGTGACCGATAAGGCGGGACATGCGGTTGAGCACTGCCTTGGTATGGGCATGGGAATGCGTATGTCCGTGGTGTCCATGATGGTCATGGTGGTCATCATGGCTATGCGTAACCACGGTTCCATCTTCTAGTATATGCGTATGTTCGTTCATTGAAATTAATGTCTCCCTATTGTCATAAATTGTTCATAACGTTATTTATATTCGCTGCAAAGCGTTTTTTTCCTGTCAGCAATGGCAAAAAAATCAGCAGCCTCCCCCAAAAGGGCGGCTGCTGTTTGCCTGTGATTATTCAACGGCGATGGTTACATTTTCACCATTGATATTCCATTCCTTCGCTTCACCGGCAAGCGTTCCGTAGGCTACGGAATCGGCCAGCGTGATTTCCTTGAGGTAGTCCTCATTCTTCGCCACAATGGCCTGCAGTTTTTCATTGCCGGAAAGGCTGACTTTGATATGGTCGGTGACTTCAAAGCCATTTTCCTTACGCATGGTCTGCACCTTGCTGATGATTTCGCGAACGAAACCTTCTTCTAAGAGTTCTTCCGTCAGCGTGGTGTCGAGCGCAATGGTCACGCCGTTATAACGCTGGCAGTTGAAGCCTTCGGTCTGCGCCATGGAAACTTCCACATCTTCCGTCGTAAGCGTCACTTCGCCATCCGGCAGAGCGACGACGAGTTTGCCCGTAGCATCGAGTTCAGCCTTGGCCTTGGAACCGTTAAGCTTGCCCAGGGCAGCCTTCACTGCACCAATCTGCTTGCCGACCTTCGGGCCGAGCACGCGGAAGTTCGGCTTGAAGCTGTAAGTCAGATATTCTTCCATATCATCCTTAAAGACAACTTCCTTGACGTTGAGTTCGTCAGCCACAATTTCCTTGAAGAAGTCGGAGAGTTCGCGTTCTGCATTCACATACATGTGAGCCACCGGCTGGCGGTTCTTGATGTTGGTTTCGTTGCG
>CADBYQ010000035.1 GCA_902798865.1 Pseudoselenomonas ruminantium
GCGTGGAAATGGAAGCGCTTTGTGCAGTCAGCACAGCCCTGCTCACCATTTACGATATGTGCAAGGCTTTGGATAAAAGCATGGAAATAACCGATATCCACCTACTGGAAAAAACGGGCGGTAAAAGCGGTCATTATATACGCTAAAACAGGATGTTGCAATGCGTGTCATCACACATTGCAACATCCTGTTCTTCATCGTTTACCGCTGTTTTCCCATCAGCCATTTGACCTGACGCAGGAAATCAATCATGCTGCAGGCAATCACATTCTTCTCACTCATCAGCTCTTTCAAGCCATAAATGTTCTGGCGCATCGTGGTGACTAAACCACCTACGGAGCCTGCGCCTTCAGCTACTTCGTCCATCATATTGCTGGTCTTATGGATGCCATCCACAATCCGATGACTGTAGTCGCCTACACTTTCCGTACTCTTGGTAACATCGGCGAAACTCTCCTGTACTTTACCGACAAAATCGGCATTTTCCAAGGTTTTCTGCCGGGTCTGCTCAATCGCCTGACTCATTTCGCCGATGGATTGATACAGCGCATTGATATTCGTATCAATCCCCTCGACCAATTCCTTGGTCGAAGCGGCCAGCTCACGAATATTTTCGGCCACGATACTGAAGCCACGGCCTGCCTCACCTGCCCGCGCGGCCTCAATGGAAGCATTCAGGGACAAAAGATTCGTGCGGGTCGCGATGCCCTCGATACCTTCCGACATCTTTTTGATATTGGCAAACTTGCCTTCTACTTCCTGAAATACCGCATTGATTTCATCGAGCTTGCCCTCTATCTCCTGCATCTTTTCCGACAGTGCGCCGATGTCATTACCTGCGCCACTGACCACCGTTCGGGATTTATCCATGATGGTGGAAATATTTTGGGCATATTCTTCCAGATTATTAAAGTGTTCATTCAAATAAGTGAAGTCCTCATTCACCTGACCGATTCCCGCATAGGTTTCCTGCATCTTGCGCACGTATTCCGCTATGCCGGCTTCAGCCTGCGTAAGTTCATTCATGCGTTCATCAAGATAATCAATCCCATAGGCAATCTGCCTATCCATATTTGCCTGCTTTTCCGGCACAGCTGCATGCACAGGCGGTTTTGGCGCTGCCGTATTCACAGCCTGTTTTTCTGCGGCTCTTTGGTTATAAAAAGGCTCTTTTTTCCTGCCGAAATCAAAGATTCCCATAACACGCCCCCCTTACTCAAAAACAGCGGCAATCATCGTCTGGTTGAAGTGCTGCTCGTAAATCTGCTCACCATATCCGCCCCAACCGATATAATCGCCAAGCACCGTTCCCATGCTGCGGAAGAATTCATCTGCATAGCCCTCACTTTCAAAGAGCAGGGTACGCGCCAGACAATTCACCATAATCGACAGCGACGGACGGGGCACATCCTGCTTGATTCTCTGCATGGTCTCCCGATTGACCTGCCGATAATCATCCGGCTGCAGCATGACAATCTGGTCATTTTCGTAGATGCGTGCATGGTACTTCATCGTCTGCCGGTCGGTATCCATATCATCATTGGCAATGATGTACATATCCTTGCCGATGATACGCCCTACCGGATTGCTGTCCAAAAAGTTCCGATCCATCTGCGAAGTAGTCAGACCGTGCATCTTCGCTTCCATTTCCGAAGCCGGACGCCCATCATAGGCCATGACCTTACGCGTAAACGCATCGACCTTCGTAGCCGTCAATGGTTCGCAGATGGGCTTGTAGATATTTTCCCGATAAAGATGGATGCGGCCGCCCAGATTACGGAGCAGCACAAATACACTGGCCTTTTCATAAACTTTGCCATTTAAGGAAACCAATGTCTTTTCCGCTAAGCCGCGGTCGCCTGCCGTACCGCCAAAAACAGGGATATGCTCTTTTCGCAGTACGGAATTCAACACCGCCAGCACCGATTCCTCGCAGGAAATCAAGCCATTTGTCGCGGTCAGACAAATCGTATCGTCTGCGCGATGAGTGCCCAGCTGCCGTACAGCTTCCTGCACACGCTCCACATACTTGAGCGGACAGCAGTCTGCCTCCTCCAAGACATTTCCCACACATTCAATGCCGCTTTCAATCGCCAGCACTTCCAACGTATCATGAAAAATCCCCGCATTGGAAAAAGCCGCAATCGAAGTTGTCCCCATGACAATGCTATGGGGAAACCTCGCCTGCATCTTTTGGCTGGTCTCTGCAAAAGCAGCCACCGTCGTCGTAAACCAAACAAACTTTGCCTGCGTCATGGTCTGGCAAGCCTGGCTGATGGCATTGTCCACCGGCGTTGCCTGACTGCGTCCAATCTTATAGTCCATAGCGTTCTCCTTTATCTCGCAAAACTCTATTGACTATTTCGACTATTTCATCATTTTTTTCCTGCTGTAAAGAAAAAATAGTTAAACTGCCTGCATATCCCCCTAAAGTAGTATTGTGATTTTTATTTTATACTTTGGTGGTATTGGCATGGATGATGTTCAATCGTATAATATTTTTTGTCACTTGGGGAAGTGATGACACACACATGCCTTTATAAGTAAGAGTGGGGAAGCTTTGCAGGTAAAGGAATTATACGATAGAAAACGCAGGTTCTGAATCAACCTGCGTTTTTTCGTGTCCATATTTCATGATAACAATATCGCCAAGGCAATAATGGTCAAAACCAGCCCCTGCACAATGCCCAAAATCCGATTCAAATTCTTTGCACCCAAAATAAACGTCCGGACTCTGCCTGCGCAAAGGGCAATACCCGAAAAGATAACAAACGCCTGCAAGGCAAAGACCGCCCCTAAAAGGGCGATATTCCAGGCAAAATCCGCACTTGCTGCGTCCACAAACTGCGGCAGAAACGCCAGAAAAAAGAGCAGTACCTTGGGATTTAAGATATTCATCAGCACCCCACGGCGATAAACCGCCCCATAAGATGACGTTTCATCTGCCTGCCCCATCTGCAGTTCCCCCGTTTCATGAAAAGCTTTCCATGCCAGATACAAGAGATAACCTGCCCCGACGAATTTTAGCCCGGCGAAAGCCACAGGCGAGCTTTGAATAATTGCCGCAACGCCTAAGATGACCAGCCCTGTATGAAAGACAATACCACTGGCCAGACCGGCACTCAGGAAAACACCGCTTTTGGCCCCACTGGCGAGACTCTTGGCCAGCAGATATAGATTATCCGGGCCGGGTGCTAAGGTCAGCAGTACAGACGCGGTCAAAAAATAGCTTAGCGTATTTATTTCCATAATCGTCTCCTCTCGTGTATAATAGGTAGCGTATTTCTAAATCAAAGGAGATGGCTTTTTTGTATATCGAATATATTACCTTGGGCGCAGTATTGCTGCTCAGTTATCTGGGACATAATATGACGGTGGTCTATGCCACGGCCATTGTCCTGGGCTTAAAGCTTTTGGGATTGACCACTGCACTGAATGCCCTTGGTTCGCAGGGGCTTAACTGGGGCATCATCATTCTCACGGCGGCAATCTTAGTTCCCATTGCCAATGGCACCATCACCATCAACAACATGATTGATGCCTTCCGCACCCACGCCGGGGTAATCGCCATCGCAGCCGGCCTCTTAGCCGCAGTCGCAGGCGGCAGCGGTGTTGACCTGCTAAAAAACACGCCGGATGTCATTCCGGCGCTGATTATCGGCACCATGGCAGGCGTTCTGCTATTCCATGGCGTTGCCGTAGGCCCCCTGATTGCGGGCGGCCTGACCTATTTCGTGCTCTGGCTCATGAAAGCCTTTAGCTGATGCTGTTGCGGAAAGCCGCATTGCCCATGCAATAGGTCGTGCAGATGGCCACAGCCAAAGCATCGGCGGTATCATCAGGCTTGGGCGGCTCAGGCAGGTGCAAAAGTTTCGTCACCATATAGATGACCTGCTTCTTGTCCGCCTTGCCATACCCCGTCACATCCTGCTTAATCTGCATCGGCGTGCGCTCCACGATGGGAATATTGTTTTTGGCCGCCGCGAGCAGCACCACGCCACGCGCCTGCCCTACGGGAATAGCTGTCGTGACATTGCGATTGAAAAAAAGTTTTTCAATGCCCATAATATCGGGCTTGTACTCCTTCATCAGCGCATCGAGTTCGTCGTAAATCTTGACCAGCCGGTCTTCCATGCGCATCTTGGGTGAGGTGAATACGGAACCGTATTTTATCGGGATAAGACGGCTGCCGCGCGATTCCACCAAACCAAAACCGCAGATGGCCGTACCGGGGTCAATTCCTAGTGCAAGCATTTAATTCCTTTCCAGAATATACAAATACAAAAGCCCGCTGGGCTGATGATGACTTTCCGCAGCTTTTGACAAGCCTGTCTATGGCGAAGGAAAGTTATCGTCAGCCCAGCGGGCGCCTTATTGCCACGAACGCAACGCCTGTGGCCTTTTATTTTATTCTTCGTCCGTTTCGTAGTTGCTGTATACGTTCTGTACGTCGTCGTTGTCTTCCAGAGCGTCTTCGAGCTTCTGCATCTTTTCGGCATCTTCACCAGACAGTTTTACGGTGTTTTCCGGAACCATCGTGATTTCAGCGGAAGCCGTTTCGATACCCTTTTCACCCAGAGCAGCTTCGATAGCGTCAAAAGCATCCGGTTCAGCGGTGATTTCGAATACATCGCCTTCGTCCTTCATGTCATCCGCGCCAGCTTCGAGCACGATTTCCATGAGTTCGTCTTCGTCGTCGAAAACTTCCTTTTCTACCACGAAGATGGCTTTCTTGTTGAACATCCAGCCTACGCAGCCGTCCTGACCGAGGTTACCGCCGAACTTGGAAAACAGATGGCGCACATCAGCAGCCGTACGGTTGCGGTTATCCGTGAGGATATCGAGCATAACAGCCGTACCAGCCGGGCCGTAACCTTCATAAGTGAGTTCTTCGTAGTTGCTGCCTTCAGAAGCACCGAGGCCCTTCTGAATAGCGCGGTTGATGTTGTCCTTCGGAATATTGTTGGCCTTTGCCTTGGAAAGAGCCAGCTTCAAACGCATATTGCCCGTGGGGTCACCGCCGCCCATGCGTACGGCAATGGTGATTTCACGGCCGATTTTCGTGGTGATACGACCGCGGATAGCGTCGTTAGCGCCTTTTTTACGTTTAATGTTGGCCCATTTGGAATGTCCTGACATGCAAAATTCGCTCCTTTTGCTTATTTACCCTCGATGTGGCGAGGAAAAATTCATTAATAACGGTAGTATTATACTACGATTCCCCACGTCCGTCAAATATGGTATACTTAGAAATAAAGGCGGTGAAACTATGAGTTACGAAAAAATCATCAGCTACTGGACAAGCAGTCAGATAAAAACCCGGGCAGATTTAGAAGCCATCCTGAACGGCCAAATCATCAACTTTGCCTACCACTCCGGCAAAATCGAAAACGACAACATCACCTACAACGACACCCGGGATATTTTCGAGCGGGACACCCTCTCCAACTACACCGGCGACCTGCGCACCATTTTTGAAATCCGCAACGCCAAGGATGCCATGAATTTTGTTATGGAAGCCTTCGACCAGCAGCGAGCTTTCGACGAAAAATTCATCAAAGAGCTACACTGCGAACTCACCAAGAATACCTACGATGAACGCCGCTACAGCATCGGCGAGCGTCCCGGTGAATACAAGAAGCACGATTACGTTACAGGCCGGGAAGAAGTTGGTGCTCTCCCTGAAGATGTGCCCGAAGAAATCGGCGAACTCCTCAATGACCTTGCGGAAACAAATCTTGATTCCCCTAAACATATCCTGACTGCCGCCGCATACTTCCACGCCAAATTTGAAAACATTCATCCCTTTGCCGATGGCAACGGCCGCACGGGTCGTCTGGCCACTAACTATTTCCTGTTGAACCATAACCATCCGCCCCTTATCATCCACGAAGAAGACCGCAACGACTACTACGCTGCTCTGGAAAGCTGGGACACAAAACAGGAGTTAGCTCCCCTAAAGGAATTTTTGACAAGTCAAATCGAAAAAACCTGGCAAAGACAAATCCAGCGGATGAACAGACGTAATAAAAAATAACTCTAATTGACACCTAAAAAAGCTGGTGACCAGTCAAATGATATTTTGACCGTCATCAGCTTTTTGACTTGTCAAATTGACATGTCAAATGCCAAGCTGAATAGTAACTCTTATGAAATTTAATTTTCATAATTGGCCACTAATTTTTAGTAAATCGCTGAGTCTTTTGGGCTTGTATTTTTCAGCTAATCTAAAAAGATATTCATATATTGGAATATTATCATCATTAAGAAATTCACCACATACTACATCTTGCCATTTGTTACCAGTATAAAGATATATAAGGAGAAAACCAGACCCAGTACCAAATTTCCATGTTACATTTAAGTCCTCCCATTTTAACAACGATAACGTGTAATTGTAATTTATATTCCAATCATCGAGAAATTCAACACCTAGATCCTGTAATTTAAAAATACCGATATCACCTAGTGGAAAAGTTTTTCCTACATTTAAGTGGGCAAGTGTCATTTTTATAATATTAGAACTAACAGCTTTCCATAGGTTATCGACAATTTCAACATATTTTTCCTTAGATGGATTTATTTTCAACAACTTATTGTCAGTGCCAAAGTAGACTGTATAAGTTGTACATATATCAAAGATGTTAAATGCAAAGATGATAGAATGTAGCGTGCCACCAAATCTAATTCTAGATATACTATTTAATGAGTAAGTCTTTTTCTTCCATGTAATTCCTTCTGGAGAAATAATTAATTTATCTTTCATGAAAATTCCGATTTCATCCTCGTAATAAAAAGATACGGGATTTTGGAGTGAAACTGAAACTTGATTTTCTGATTTTTGATGATCATTATGTATTAATTTTTTAGCATCATCTAAAGAATATTTAGTTCCACATCCTTGACATATAAACATACCATCTCGTTTTATAAACTCATTTTCGCCGCATAGTTCACATTTTATGGTAGCCATATAAAACATCCCTTCTGAAATGATACGTGATAATTTAATATTTGTTGCTTTAAAAGATATTTCTATATGTAGTGAAGAAAATCCTTCTTAATATGAGTATAACCGTTTGGAGAGGTGTATTACTTTGGAAAACTACTACAGATATGCAACTGGTGCCAGTTAGCAAACTGGTGCCATATGTCAACAATGCTCGGACACATTCACCGGAACCGATGACAAAATTTCACTCATCGCTAAGGAAGTTAGGTTTACTTGATTAATCAGAATCTCGTACCACCGATATCTATTATACTAGATTTATTCTTTGTTTTCAAATAACAAAACAGAATAAATCCAACATTATTCCCCCAAAAATATGCCCAGCAACTTGCTGTCATCCATGATGATAATCCACTGATTTTTATGAATAAACATGATAATATTCTATATTGTTTTTAACATTAGTATTTAGCTAAAAGATTAAATTTATCGCATAATTGATCATATAAGTATTTAACCGCAATTGTTATATATCCACTTGCATTTTTAAAGCTCTCATACGTACGATCAATATCTTTCCCAACGGAAACAATTCTATAATATCGAGTTCCTTTCAACATATCAATAGCGTTCTTATTCCAAACACCGCCATTATGAACTAAAACATTCCTTTTCAACGATAATAACAATATATTTTCGTCAAATAACAATCTATGTTTTTCATCTATCTTTACCCCTCTTTCTTTCAAAAAGATTATTTTATCTTCATAACTCCCCCATGCTAATTGATTTACTTTTTTATTCACGAGCATTTCTTGCAATTCTTCTACTGTATCACATTTCATTATTTCTTCAGAACATATATTTTCCGTGCCAAACAGCCACCTTTTTTCATGCATACATACTAACCGAATAATTTTCAATAATGCCTCGTCAAATAATGTAAACAAATATATAAATGCCATATTGTACGCAACTTTATTAGATATCGTTTCGTTTTTTTCTAGTAAATACAAACGTGACAACTTACATTTAAAGTACATTAGTGGAATTATACATTTTTGCATATACTCTTTTTCATCATCCGATGTTTTCTCAACATCTTTATCCAAAATATCTTCAATCTTCATCTCATCATTAGTTTTTCTTTTATCAATCAAGAAGGCATCTTTTATTACAATATTTCTCTTTTCAAAGAACGCTTCCATTTTTAGCCATTTGAAAAATTTTATCAATCCTCCTCTATATTCAGCCAGTTTATTTAATAGTTGTTCTGTTGTAACATCATCATCTTTATAAGTATATATACCTTTAATAAGTTCTTCTTTAGCAAATATTTTGTTGATATATCCTTTATTCCTCTTATAGTTCCTCCTTAGCTCATTTTTTAGGAGATTGACCTCATAATCAAAATTTCTAATTGCAACCAGCAAACCATCAGAATAGTCCCCCCTAAATTCCTTATACTCCCATTTTTGTAAAATAAAATCTTCTCGTTCTTCCCAACTACTTACTAAATCAAAACCAGGTTTATTGTCCGAAGGTTTTGTATACAATAATTTCTTATATCCTTTTTCCTTATATAAAGAAATATTATCGATACATATATCTCCTTCTCTAATCACTATTTTAGGTGCAATAATAAGTTTTCCATTTTTAATTTTCCCAAATGCTTGCTCCACTATTTCTCTCCCACTATATATTTACATATAACCTACTATCCTTTTATTATAAGCAATAAATCCTGTATCCATCTATGCTCACCAAGCTACGAACAATGAATCAAATGTACATTCTACTTGTTTCTTCTTTATTCCTATCGATTAACAATTTTATTAAATCCACCTATGACTTCAGCATACATCTGTTGCATATTCTTCTGATTTTCAATTTGTTCTACCATTCCTCGTGGTATATATGGATTTTGTATTTCTTCCCAAGTTATCTTATTCTTATAGCCGAGCGAATTAGCTATCGCTTCTATCAGTTTATACTGTGCTTGCTCTATTTTTTTCAAATGTAGCTGGTCTGGATTCTCAACATTGTATTTATCACTTAAATTTTTCCATGCGGCTCGAACCTTTTTATCATCTGAAAAAACTATATCGATAATATTTAATACATTGACTTTTTCAGGAGTCCATCCATATATTCTCGAAGTCATCAACACTTTAAAAATATACATCTTATCTTTCCGCTTTTCCGAACGATTTTGAAGCCATATAGCAATCACTGACGCCGCTATAGGTGCAATAACAATCGCAATAATATTTAAAATATCTTTCCCTTCCACTTCTATTATTCACCCCATAATTTCAACTTATTATTTCCCAATGACCACTATATCCACTTCCTACGTACGACAACCTGGAAATCTTCTTAATCTCACGCTCAATGGTTTTCTTACTCACACCGAGTTTTTGAGCCATTTCTTCGCGTGTTACCTTATCATTCGCCTTCACCAGTTCCAGTATCTGTGCTCCATATTTACTCGATTTTTCTTGGGCGACATCTTGGGCGACATTCTTTCCCTCAACGTAATTCAAATTATACAACGTCAACAGGAAATCCCTATGCTCTGCCATGAATTTCGGCATCAAGGCCGCAGTCGTATGCTCTTGGGAATCGTAGTCCTCCAGTATTTTCTTGAAGCCACTGCCTCTGCGCTCCATGAGTTGCAGTCTGCTGAATACGTCTGCCAACACTGGATTTCTTCGTTGTGACGATATATGCCGCAAGTCGCGGCCTTCCAACGACGAGCCATCTACCATTCCACCGGGAGAATAAATTTCCAAACGGTCATCAAAGATATCAATATGGACTTCGCTACCCACTATCATATAGTCACGATGGATAAGCGCATTGACCAGTCCCTCCATCACAGCACGCCGGGGATAATCCGGATATTCAATCCTATGGGTAGGTGTTTTCCGCCACGCCTTCCGATTGTGGCGCATGATAAAACTAAACCCATCCTGATAAAGGGAAACAAGACCGCCTGAATACTCCTCATCATCAATGGCATCCATCAAGCCAGACGCTTTGCTTAATCCATTCCATCTTGTACAGAATACCCGCGAATGTCTTACCGGCGATTCATCAGCTAGCAGTGCTCCTGCATTGGTCAATAATCCACGCATATAAGGAGTCGGCCATATTGAAATAGCCAACTCCATATTTTTAACTGCTTTCTCAGCACTTATTATTTTATCACATTTCAACGTAATATAACACCTCACACTCTATGCTGGTAAAAAGTCGTCAATACGTGACAGTAGACAAAGAGGGATTATTCCTGCGCGTGTAAGTTGCTTAGGAATAATCCCTCTTTGCCTGCCGAAGTTACAACAGCACTATTTTCTTTGATAATTTTACTTTACAATATCCCGATACATCTCCGGCCGCCGGTCGCGGAAAAGGCCCCAGCTCAAGCGGTCTTTGGCGTATTGGTCGAGGTCAAAGGAAGCGGTCAAAACCTGCTCGTCCGTGCGGTTTGCTTCAGCGATAATCTCCCCAGTGTTATCCGTGATAAAGGAAGAACCATAGAAGTTAAGCGACGAGGACTGGCCGCCGTTTTCTGCGCAAGGTTCCACGCGTTCCACGCCAATGCGGTTAGCCGCCATTACGGGCACGAGGTTGCTGCCCGCATGCCCCTGCATACAGCGCCGCCAATGGGGCATGCTGTCGGTTTCGAGGATTGGTTCGGAGCCAATCGCTGTGGGATAGAGCAGGATTTCTGCTCCCTGCAGCGCCATGGCGCGGGCAGCTTCGGGGAACCACTGGTCCCAGCAAATGCCTACGCCCACCTTGCCATAGTGGGTATCCCAGACCTTGAAGCCCGTGTTGCCCGGCGTGAAGTAGAATTTTTCCTGATAGTAATGGTCGTCGGGAATATGCGTCTTGCGATATACCCCCATTACAGAGCCATCCGCATCAAGCATGGCAATGCTGTTAAAGAGCCGCGTGCCATCCTTTTCATAGAAACTGATGGGCATAGCCACGGCCAGTTCTTTGGCGATGGGCTGGAAATGCCGCACGGCCGGGTTTTCCTCTACGGATGTGGCATAATCATAGAAATCATACTGCCGCTGCTGGCAGAAATAAGGCCGCTCAAAGAGTTCCGGCAACAGGATGACCTGTGCGCCCTGCTCCGCGGCCTTGCGTACCAGTTGTTCAGCCTTGTTTATATTCTCACTTACACCTGCCGTCATTTGCATCTGAATGGCGGCAACGGTTACTTTGCGCATTATCTCACCTCGTGTCTCTGCGTGATGGAAGGAATCTGCTGGGTCAGGCAATGGAAGTTGCCGCCGCCCACGATTACGGCTCTGGCGGACAAGGGCACCACTTGGCGCTCCGGGAAACATTCTCCTAAGATACGCCGTGCCTCCTTGTCCATTTCATCACCGAACTGCGGCAGGATGACCTTGCCGTTGCAAAGATAAAAATTCACATAGCTGGCGGCAAGGCGCTCACCCGGTTCGCGTCTGTCCTCACCGTCCTCGAAAGTAAAGCTGTTTGCTTCTTCCGTAGTAATGCAGACCGGCTTCTTGGGGATAGGCAGTTTATGGATGATAAACTTACGCCCCTTGGCGTCCGTAGCCGCCTCCAATACCGCTAAATCCGCCTGACTCAGCGCATACTGCGGGTCCATCTTATCCTCCGTCCAGGCCAACAGGACTTCACCGGGCTTTACAAAGGCAAAGACATTATCCACATGCTCGTTGGTTTCATCGTTGTAAATTCCCCGTGGCAGCCAAATAACTTTTTCCGCGCCGAGATATTGCAGCAGCTTTGCTTCAATCTGCTCTTTCGACAGGTTAGGATTGCGGCCCTTGGACAGCAGGCAGGCTTCGGTCACAACGACCGTTCCTTCACCATCCACATGGATGGAGCCGCCTTCGAGCACAAAATCGCCGGCATCATAGATATCATCATCTAAGGCCGTGCACATCTTCTCTGCCGCCGCATCATCCTGCGCGTAATCCGGGTAAAGACCGTCAAAATTGCCGCCCCAGGCATTGAAGCGCCAGTTGATGCCCCGGCGCTGGCCTTGGCCGTCAACGACATAGGTCGGCCCCATATCTCTGGCCCAGGCATCGTCCGTGGGAATAGCCAAATAATGGATATGCTCCTGTGGCAGGTCACTCAGCATGCTTTCCGCCTGCGCGCGGTGCGCTTCATCCACCAGCAGATAAAGCTCCTCCACGGCAGAAATCTCGCGAATCAGCTCCACAAACACCGGCTGCACATCCGCGCCGTTATTCGTCCACGAGCCAGGCCGGGTAGGCCAAATCAGGAAAGTTCCTGCATGGGGTGCAAACTCAGCGGGCATATAGAAGCCGTCAGCTTTTGGTGTACTATCCTTTATCCTCATGACAATCGTTCCTTAAAGTCCTGATAACCAAATTTTTTGACCAAAGTACAATCTCCATTATCATCCATCTTCCAAATGAAAGGCAAAGCCATGCCATTGAAGGTGTTGTTCTTGACCATGGAGTAGATGGCCATATCCTCAAAATAGAGCCTGTCTCCCGGCAGGATTGCCCGGTCAAAGGAATAATCGCCGATGATATCCCCCGCCAGACAGGTACAGGAGGAAAGCTTGTAGGTATATGCCTTCTCCCCTGCCTCGCCGGAATCTTTAAGTGGCGGGCGATAGGGCATTTCCAACACATCGGGCATATGGCAGGCGGCTGACGCATCAAGAAGCAGGATATTTACGCCATGATTGGTCACTGTATCCAACACTTCCGTAACGAGATAACCCGCATTGAGCGCCACGGCTTCGCCGGGTTCGAGATAGACTTCCACCGCATATTTTTCTTTGACAGTTTTGACTAAATCAATCAGCAGCTGACGGTCATAATCCGCCCGCGTGATATGATGGCCGCCGCCCATATTGAGCCAGTGAATGTTGTCCTTTTGCAGCCAACGGCCAAACTTCTGCTCTACAGCCTGCAAAGTCTTGGCCAAAGCATCACTGTTCTGTTCGCAAAGGGTATGAAAGTGCAAGCCGTCCAGCAAAGCCCAAAGCTGCGGTTCAGCTTCTACCGCCCGGGCAAAATCTTCCGCCGTAACGCCCAAGCGCGAACCGGGTGCACAGGGGTCATAGATATCATGCTCCTGCGTCGAACATTCGGGATTGATGCGCAGGCCAATGCCATGCGTTATGCCCCGCGCCTGCTGGATTCCTTTGACCTTGGCGCCAAAGCGGCGCAGCTGGGAAAAGGAATTGAAGATTACATGGTCGCAGATAGCGGCAATCTCCGCGATTTCCTCAGGGCGATAGGCAGGGGAAAACACATGGTTCTCCCCCGTCATTTCCTCATGGCCCAAACGTGCCTCATAAAGGCCGCTGGCGGTAGCGCCGTCAAGGTACTTGCCAATCAAAGGATACTCGGCAAACATCGAAAAGCATTTCTGCGCCAGCAGGATTTTGCAGCCTGCCGCTTCTTTGACCTGCTGCAAAATCCGCAGGTTGTTCTCTAAAGCCTGCTCATCCACCACATAGGCGGGCGTGGGCACTTTGTCGATTTTCATGCGCATGCCTTAGTCCACCAGCACCGGATTTTCTTCGACCTTCCAGGGCAGGCCCCATTTGTTGAGGGCTTCCATATACGGGTCCGGGTCGAACTCGTCCGTGGTGAACACGCCGGGCTTTTTCCACTGGCCCGTAGCGACAAGCATGGCACCAATCATCGCGGGAACGCCAGTCGTATAGGAGATGGCCTGCGAGCCAACTTCCTTATAGCATTCCTGATGGTCGCAGACATTGTAAATGTAGATGGAGCGTTCCTTGCCGTCCTTCTTGCCCGT